>CAYZAY010000031.1:0-24515 GCA_964476515.1 uncultured Rhodobacterales bacterium | reverse complement strand
GATTGCAGCTTTTCGCCGTAGTATTCCTGAACGCTCTGATGGGTCATTTTGGCCTCTTACATGGTCGAGTTCACGCCGCCGCCGTCCAGTAGAACATTTTGGCCCACCATGTAACCTGCATATTGTGAGCACATGAATGCGCATGTGTGGCCGAACTCTTCAGAAGTGCCATAGCGGTTCGCCGGAATGGTCGCTTCGCGGTTCTTCTGAGCTTCTTCCATGGAAATACCCTGCGCCTTTGATGCGCCCTCGTCCAGTGACTTTGCACGGTCGGTGGCGTGCAGTCCCGGCAATAGGTTGTTGATTGTCACACCAGACGCCGCCACCTGACGGGATGTGCCAGCGACATAGCCGGTCAGACCAGCACGAGCCGAGTTTGACAGGCCCAAAACCGCAATTGGTGCCTTCACAGACTGAGACGTAATGTTCACCACACGCCCCCAACCACGCTCCATCATTCCCGGAACCAGTGCTTTGATCAGCGCGATCGGGGTCAGCATATTGGTATCCAGCGCGGCGATGAAATCGTCCCGCTCCCAGTCTTTCCAAGAGCCAGGAGGTGGTCCGCCAGCGTTATTCACCAGAATATCGACCTGACCGGCAACCTCTAACAGCTGTGCGCGGCCGACCTCGGTCGTCACATCGCAGGCCACCGTTTCAACGGAAACGCCGTAGGTATCACGGATAAACTGGGCAGTATCTTCCAGCGCCTCGGCACCCCGTGCATTCATAACCAAATCGCATCCTGCTTCGGCCAAAGCTTCTGCGCAACCACGCCCCAAACCCTTTGACGACGCACAAACCAATGCGCGCTTACCGTTGATACCTAAATCCATGAATTTCTCCTCTGCGCTGTGTTTCCGCCAATGCTATGATGAAAAAACCAAAAGCTGGCGGGTGATCGCCGTTATCTCGCCTAATTTCTAGGCTATCCGATTGCCAAACACCATGCTTAACAAGTTACCGAAGTTTACAGGCCCACAATGATCAACCAGGACTATAGTGATCCCCTTCCCAAGCAACCAGTACAGTCAATACCGGTCTATAATGCTGGCGCATTTGCCGTGATCAACGGGGCAAACCTGCACGATCCTATTTCGATTTCTGACGACCTGAACCAAGGCGACATCTACGCGCTTGAATCCATGGCGCACCGCGTTCGCTTGGCGCTGAAGACCGACGACGACGGGATTGTGTCGGTCGCAGAGGGCACGGATACCGGTCTTCCGGATGCGCTAATCTTTGCGGATTGCACCATAACGCTGATGTCCCCCGATGGCGTCACACACGAAGCTATTGTTCTTGTTGAGCTGGATGAAGACGGCATGGTCGCGCGGACGTATATGCTGCCATTGGCCCCTATTCACGCCAAAACAGAATATGCGCTTGTTGGCATCGACACTGAAACAGCCCGCGAAAAGCTGGCGCAAGTGGCTTGTGTTTCGTTTGCCCAAGGTACGCATATCACGATGGCGACAGGTGAACAGCGCAAAATCGAACAATTAAAGGTCGGTGACCGCATTCTGACCCGTGACGCAGGCGTTCAGCAAATCCGCTGGATTGGCCGCTCGACCGTTCGTGGCCAAGGCCCCTTTGCCCCGATCCTGATCCGCAAAGGGGCGATGCATAATGAAAACGACCTGATTCTGTCTCCGGATCATCGGTTGTTCATATATCAACGCGCAGACAAATTGGGCGCAGGACGCGCAGAGCTTCTGATCAAGGCCCAACATCTGGTCAACGGCGACACGATCGTCCGGTCTGAAGGCGGGTTCGTTGACTACTACCAAGTGCTGTTTGATCAACATCAGATCATCTACGCAGAAGGTATCGCCGCCGAGAGCCTGTTGGTCGATAACCGCACCTGCGCCGCACTTCCAGAAGACTTGGCCCATGATCTGTCAGAGGCCCTGAAACAGCACGCCATTAGCGGCCACCTAGATCTAGAGGTTCAGGAACGGTTGCTAAAACTACCCGACGCCGCGGCGGTACTTAGGCGCGCGTCGACATCAGGGTAACTCATCGCGGACTGAGGTCCCGGCTTTGTGGCCGGGACGGGAACTATCAGGCGTCTTCTGTTTCCGGCGTTTCTTCTTCAGCTTCTTCCTCGCGGACGATCTCAATCTTCACTTTCGTCGCGAATGCCGCAATAGCGCCAACGACGGCAAGGATAGGTGCTGCCAGAACAAGCGCCCCGCCTGCAATTGCTCCAACGCTCAGAGGGATATCGACCGCAATGTCACCATCTGGATCAAGGATACGTACGCGGCGCACCTGGCTTTCCTGAGCAAGCTCCTTGATCTTTTCAACAAGCTGCTCGCCCGCCAGTTCAACCTCTTCAATCCAGCTTTTGTCTTCGCTCTTCTCGGTCATTCTTCCATCCTCGTAAAAACTGATGCGCAGTAACTGCGCCATCCACCGAATATGGGTACGGCCTTGGCTGATGTTAAGAGGATTAACAAAGAATTTTGACAAGAAAAAAGCCGCCCAAAACAGAGCGGCCTCTTAAATCTGAGTAGAGGGTAGATCTTACTTGATTTTGCCTTCTTTGTACTCAACGTGCTTGCGTACAACTGGGTCGTACTTACGGCAAACCATTTTCTCGGTCATGGTGCGTGCGTTTTTCTTGGTCACGTAGAAGTGGCCAGTGCCCGCGGTCGAGTTCAGGCGGATTTTGATCGTGGTTGGCTTCGCCATTGTAATTCTCCTGATCGGGCGGGCATATTCGCCCGAAAATCTATCTTGAAGCTGCCTTCTAGCGATAGTTGGGCCAGTGTCAACAGGGATATGGACGGTTCTTCGATCATATTCACTATTCTCTGAACAACTCAGCATGTGTTCCCGCCCGAACAAACACAACTGCCCCGCTTTTCCCTGCATTATCGTCGATCCGGTAGATCAATAGAAAGTCCCCGCCAACGTGGCATTCCCGATGAGCGTTCCAGTTTCCTGTAAGAGAATGATCTTTCCATTCAGCGCCAAGGGGGGCGTCATTTGCCACAATCAGCATCATCACCTGTTTAAGACAGCCCATGTCAAAACGGCCGCTGCGATCAAGACGTTTCCAATCTTTGTGGAACTGCTTGGTAAAATCACACGCCCGCGGAATAGGGGCGCGTTTAGTTCCCTTAGTCTTCAATGGCTGAAATCAATTCATCTGCGGACGTAAATCTTGCTTTCTTAGCCGCGAGAATTTCATCAGCTTCGTCCATGGCCAGCTGAGTCGTCTTGCTGGGGACTTTCAATTCAAGTGGAAACGCCTGATCTGAGACAATTCGATGATAAAGTAGTCGCACAGCTTCTGACGCTGATAACCCCATGGCCTCTAGCGCTTCGTTGCCTTTGGACTTTAGTTCATCGTCAAGTCGGATATGAATCATCGAGCTCATAGAATTATCCTGTATCTCATTTGAGATACATATACCCTAGTCACTAAATATCAACAAACTGTAAATCGCGTGGAGAGCCTATAAGCCGGATTTTGTCCATCCCGGACCGTGATCCGGGACTGGATGACCATTCATCTTGACCGCCTGTTGCCAGACGGCCTCTAGCTGCCAACCCGGATTTCTGGACGGAAGCAGCCCTGGGGCGAACCCCGCGAAATCCCTATTTGGCATTGCTCCTGGTGGGGCTTGCCATGCGGGGACTGTTGCCAGCCCCCCGGTGGGCTCTTACTCCACCGTTTCACCCTTACCGCAGCCGAAACCACGGCGGTCTGTTCTCTGTGGCGCTATCCGTCGGGTTTCCCCGCCCGGGCGTTACCCGGCACCATTGCTTCCCGGAGTCCGGACTTTCCTCGATCCCGGACGTGATCCGGGAACGCGGCCATCCAGCTCTCCACGCGAGGGCTGGCTTAGATCAGGCGATCAGGGAAATCAATTGCTTTGGATAGACCGGAAGATAGACGGATCCCATGCACAGGCAAAACCATCCCCATCAGGGTCGATACCCAATGGGTCCTTCTCAGGTCCACCATTCGCTAGGAATGCAATCTGCGCCAGATCAGGCGATGGATACGCATTGCACGCCGCAACATATTTCTCGGACGTCATGAACAGCAAGAAACGTTGGTAAAGCGGTTCGCCCACCGGATTGTTGGTCGCCAAGGCATAGGCCACGATGTTCGGACCAGATTCACCGGGACGGCTTGGCAGGTCTTCCGGCTCAATCACTTTATAGCGCTCGCGGTTGTCAGCGAGACGTTCAGCATCGCTTTCGATACTTTGACTTTCTGACACAGCCTCAAAATCGTTTTCGTCTGAAAGCCCCATGATGGTCGGCTCTGAGTTATTAGGGTCCGCGTCCAGCGTGTCAGCTTCTGCTTCCACAATTTCCAACTCGACCTCTTCGGCGCGGCTTTCTGGCGTTTCGGCAGGGACAAACCCTGTGGACCCGTCAAGAATGACCTCTTCAGAAATCACCATCACAGACGGCAACGCATTTTCCAGCGGAGCCACGTCTTCCATACCTTCCTGCGAGGCTTCACAGCCAGCCAGTACCAAAGCCGTTCCTATAAGAAGAATGCGTTTCATCAGACCCTCACACCATTTACCGCTCGTGGTTTACCACCACTTTTGCGGTTTTTCCACGAAGCCAACCGAATTTTCCAGCGCATAGGCGGTGTTCAGCAAATCGCCCTCTTCCCAAGGCTTGCCGATCAGTTGCAGACCAAGTGGAAGCCCCTGCCCGTCCAGACCCGCCGGGATCGAAATACCCGGAAGCCCTGCAAGGTTCACAGTCACGGTAAACACATCGTTCAGATACATCTGCACCGGATCGGCGTCTTTCATCTCGCCCAAACCAAACGCCGACGATGGCGTGGCTGGGGTCAGAATTGCATCGACGCCAGCGGCGAACACATCCTCAAAGTCTTTCTTAATCAATGCGCGAACCCGACGGGCACGGTTGTAGTAGGCATCGTAAAAGCCCGCAGACAGCACGTAGGTGCCAATCATAACGCGGCGCTGAACCTCAGGACCGAACCCTTCGGCGCGGGTTTTTTCATACATCTCGGTAATGCCGTCGCCCGCTTCCAACGTGGCGCGATGGCCATAACGGACGCCGTCGTAACGGGCGAGGTTCGAAGACGCCTCGGCCGGTGCAATCACATAATACGCTGGCAAAGCATATTTGGTGTGCGGCAGGCTGATGTCACGGATCTCCGCGCCTGCGTCTTTCAGCATCGCAGACCCGTCGGCCCAAAGCTTTTCGATCTCGGCTGGCATGCCGTCCATACGGTATTCTTTTGGAATACCGATCACCTTGCCGCGAATATCTCCGGTCAGCATGGCTTCAAAATCAGGCACAGCTAGATCAACCGAGGTCGAATCTTTCGGGTCATGACCGCACATCGCTTCAAGCATGATGGCGGCATCGCGAACAGATTTGGTCATCGGACCCGCCTGATCCAGTGACGAAGCGAACGCGATGATCCCCCAGCGCGAACAACGGCCATAGGTCGGCTTGATACCTGTGATGCCGGTAAAGGCCGCAGGTTGACGGATCGACCCGCCTGTATCCGTACCGGTCGCCGCCAGACAAAGATCAGCCGCGACAGCAGATGCAGAACCGCCAGACGATCCACCCGGTGTCAGATTGCGGTCGTCAACCTTCCACGGGTTGATGACATCGCCATAGGTCGATGTTTCGTTTGACGAGCCCATGGCGAATTCGTCCATGTTCAACTTGCCTAGCATCACAGCGCCTGCATCAAACAGGTTTTGGCTGACGGTCGATTCATATTCAGGCTTGAACCCGTCCAGAATGGCGGACCCCGCCTGAGACGGGACACCTTTGGTGCAGAACAGGTCTTTGATGCCGACAGGCAAACCACACATCGCCGGCGCGTCGCCTGTCGCGATACGCGCATCAGCGGCTTGCGCCTGTTGCAAAGCGATCTCGGGGGTGTGATGGGCAAATGCGTTCAACTCATCCGCTGCGTCGATTGCATCAAGACACGCCTCGGTCAGTTCAACCGAAGACACTTCGCCCGCCCGCAGATTGTTGCGCGCATCGGCAAGGGTCATTTTGTTCAGATCAGTCATTATTCAACAACCTTTGGCACAGCAAAGAAGCCTTCACGGGCGTCTGGTGCGTTCTTCAATACTTTTTCCGGCATGTCGCCATCGGTCACCACGTCTTCACGACGTTTCAACCGCATCGGCGTAACCGAGGTCATCGGCTCAACGCCTTCAACGTCCACCTCGTTCAGCTGCTCGATAAAGCCAAGGATGTTGTTGAATTCCTGCGCCAGCGCAGGCAGCGAGTCGTCTTCCACCTTGATCCGGGCGAGTTTCGCCACCTTGGCGGCAGTGTTCTGATCAATCGACATATGATGCCTCTAATTATCTGTCAGAAAGGCGTTTACCCGCCCTCTGCGCGGGTCGCAAGTATGTGCCTGCGGTAAACCTCAATCATCCATCCCAGCATGATCGCATTAAGGATGTGCCACATGAAATGTGTGCCAAGCGGTGCGTATTGGCAAATCGGCAAATCTGTGGCGCGGAAGGTCAGGGAAAACACCAGTATCGCAGCCCCCAGATGAAGCCCCTTTGACACGTCAGGAAGCCGACGCTTCAACAAGACCGCATAGATGAAAATCAACAGAGCGACAGGGGCAAAGGCCGAAGACGAGCCCAGAGACTCCATCGTGCTAAACACCGGAACCGTCAGCGCAGCGTAGGGAATAAATCCAGCCGTCACCCCGAGAGAAGTCCAGCGCCCCAGTCCATCTGCCCTTTTCCTATTAATCCTGCGTGTTAGCATGTCTGCAACAAAGCACAGGAGGACGCTATGAAAATCATCTGGCTTGGACATGGTTCATTTCGCATTGAAATCGAAGATCAGGTTTTGCTTTTGGATCCTTGGCTGACAGGAAATCCGGTTTTGCCGGAAGGCCAGCATGAAGCCGCCGTTTCAGGTGGGACACATTTGCTGCTGACCCACGGGCACGGAGACCACTCGTCCGACGCGATTTCACTAGCCAGCAAACTTGGTATCCCAATCGTCGGCCAATACGATCTGATGAGTTATTGGGGCGAGACCAAAGGCGTCGAAACAGTCGGCTTTAACAAAGGCGGCACGGTATCTTGCGGCAATGTGAAGGTAACGCTGGTCAACGCGACCCATTCGTCCAGCTTTGGCACTGACGATGGCCCTGTCTGGGCAGGCACCGAAGCGGGGTTCATAATCGAAGGCGAAGGGCATTCGATCTATGTGTCCGGCGACACCGATGTGATGGCCGATATGAAAATCTTCAACGATCTGCACAAGCCGGATATAGGCATTCTATGTGCAGGTGGTCACTTCACGATGGACATGCGCCGCGCGGCTTATGCAGCCAGGGAATTCTTTGAGTTCAAAACCGTCATCCCCTGCCATTACAAAACATTCCCGATCCTTGAACAATCGGCGCAGGTGTTGATCGACGCGTTGCCGGACGTGAATGTAATCGAACCGGAAGTCATGGGGGCTATCGAGTTTTAGGGGGCTTTGCCCCCGTCCCTACGGGACTCCCCCAGAGGTATTTTTGGAAAGATGAAGAGAGATCCTAATTTCATCTTTCTTCAAATACTCAAAAATCCACGCTCAAGCCCAATCCTGAAGCCGCGCCACGTAGCGCGCCAGCGTGTCTATTTCCAGATTGATCGGATCGCCGACTTGCGCGTCGCCCCAGATTGTCACTGATTTGGTGTGCGGGATGATGTTCACGCCAAAATCGCAACCGTTGACTTCGTTCACTGTCAGCGATGTGCCATTCAGAGCCACCGACCCTTTTGGCGCAATAAATTTGGCCAAGCCTTCGGGCGCGCGGAACGTGAAACGGGTGCTGTCGCCTTCGTCGCGCATGTCAACGATTTCAGCAACGCCGTCTACGTGACCCGAAACAATGTGGCCACCAAGCTCGTCCCCTACTTTCAAAGCGCGCTCGAGGTTCAGCTTGCGGCCCTCATGCCACATGTTGCGGCCAATGTTTGTGACGTCGATGCTTTCGGCGCTGATTTCCACATCGTACCAATCGTCACCAAGCGCGATCACGGTCAGGCAAACGCCGTCATGAGCGATGGATGCGCCGATATCGATACCAGCCGTATCGTAAGAGGTTTTGATCCGTGCTTTCAGATCGCCCCTTTGTTCGGTGCTGATAACTTCGCCAATATCGGTGATGATGCCGGTAAACATGGGCCTCTCCTTCTTCAGGCGAAGAGGTAAGCCAAGCCCAGCGCTTACGCAATATCCCGATTTTGCCAATTTTTGACTTATTCGCGGCTCATAATGCGGTTATCATGGGTTCAACAACAAGAAGAACCGAAGCAGTGGCACAAAATAGGCAACGACATTTCCTGTTTTTACAGGGACCGCACGGACCGTTCCTGAACCGGCTTGGCAAGATGCTAAGAAGGGCGGGCGCAGATGTGACGCGAGTCGGTTTTAACGCCGGTGACCAGTTCTTTTGGCGTGACAAGGCGTCTTTCGTGCCATTCACTCAGTCCTTGGATAAATGGCCAGCTGTTCTAAGCGATCTTCTGAGTGACAAAGAAATCACCGATATCCTTCTTTATGGCGACACAAGACCGATCCATGCACAGGCGATACAGATTGCGCGTGACAGGGGAATTCGGGTGCATGTGTTGGAAGAAGGGTATCTTCGGCCCTATTGGGCAACCTATGAAAGGGACGGCTCGAACGGCAACTCTCGCCTGACGGAAATGACGATTGACGAGATGCGTGACGCGCTGGCGATGTGCGACCCTGACGCGCCTATTCCATCGGGCAGCCATTGGGGCGAAATGCGTGAGCATGTTTTTTATGCCAATTCATGCAGTTGACCGGATAACTTCGACTTGGCGGATCCGCTTTGGCGGATTTCCCTATCATCTGGCTTTGCTACAGCTTGAACATGACGAAAGCTTTCGCAAGCATTCTCCGTTTGAGGCTACTGTCAAAAGTTCAAGGATTGCTCGCTAGTCGGGCAAAGTTGTGGCGTTAGGGTCTGACCCAACGCATGAGGACATCGTTTCCAACGGCACGGGTCTCGGCTAGCTTAAAGCGTTTCGCTTCGGCCAAGCGGTGGTTCCCAAGCGCACCGATAGATGGTTGACCCTCGGCCCCCAGTGCAAGACCAGCGGTAAAGCCGACCAGTTCGTCCACCATGTCCGCGGCTAATAAAGACGCCGCCAATGCGCCACCGCCTTCGCAGAACACACGGGTCAGGCCCTGTTCGCCTAGTGCTTCCAATGCCGACACCGGATCGACCTGTTGCCCTGCTAAGCGGCACTCTAACAGCTTGGCACCTAGTCCCGCCCACGCGTCGCGTAATTCCTGTGGCGCGTCCGGCCCGTGGCATATCCAAACAGGAATGTCCTGCGCAGTCTCAGCCAGCTTACCTGACTGGGGAATATCCAGTTTGCGGGAAATGACGACGCGAACGGGTTGGGGTACTTCGCCCATGTCCCTTACGTTCAGCGATGGATCATCCGCGCGGGCCGTGCCACCGCCCACCATAACCGCGTCATGATTGGCGCGCATACCGTGAACCAAGCGGCGCGCATCCGGACCGGTAATCCATTTGCTTTCGCCAGTGGCTGTCGCGATGCGCCCATCAAAGCTGCTGGCCAGTTTCAGTGTCACCCATGGCATCTCTTGCGTGATCCGTTTGAAGAACCCTGCGTGAAGGGCGTTCGCCTGAGCCTCAAGAACACCTCCGGTCACCGAAATGCCTGCGGCTTTTAGGATTTCAACCCCTTGGCCATTCACCTGAGGGTTCGGGTCCCCTGCCCCGATAACCACCCGCGCGACCTTGGCGTCGACCAGTGCGTTTGCACATGGCGGCGTGCGGCCTTGATGGGCGCAGGGTTCAAGCGACACATAGGCTGTCGCGCCTTGGGCCAGATCACCGGCCTGTTTCAAAGCTTGGGTTTCCGCATGGGGAATGCCCGTCAGACCGGTTCGCCCACGTCCTACGATGCGACCATCACGAACAATGACGCAACCAACCGACGGGCTTGGCCCGCATTGGCCCAAACCGCGCCGCCCCAGCGAAATCGCCAGGGCCATAAAACGCTCGTCAGATTGGGTCACTCTTCCGGAGTTGCGCCGGGACGCAGTTCGGAAACGAACTTGTCAAAGTCGTCGGCAGCTTGGAAGTTTTTGTAAACGCTGGCAAATCGCACATAGGCAACCGTGTCGATCCGCGCGAGGGATTCCATCACAATCTCACCAATTGTATGAGACTTGATATCGGTTTCGCCCATGCTTTCCAGACGTCGGACGATGCCGCTGATCATCTGATCAATGCGCTCAGGTTCAACAGGGCGTTTCTGCATCGAGATCCGGATAGACCGTTCCAGCTTATCGCGGTCAAAGTCTTCGCGTCTACCGTTTGACTTAACAACAACAAGATCGCGTAGCTGAACACGTTCATACGTCGTGAAGCGACCTCCGCATGCTGGGCAGAACCGGCGACGCCTGATCGCTGCGTGATCTTCTGCCGGACGGCTGTCTTTAACTTGAGTATCTATATTTCCGCAAAACGGGCAGCGCATATGCCGTGTCCCTTCTTTATATCCGGCTCATGTGGGTCTATGCCCACTTATCCACAGCCACTATAGGTCAGCCGCAAGGGTTTGGGTAGAGGGTAAAATACACCGCAAGTGATTGTTGCAAAGTCGCTTTATTCGACCAGTCTCGTTTCAACTATCGCCTCAGAATGAAGCGTTTTGTGGACCGGGCATTTGTTCGCGACGCGCAGCAAATCGGCGCGTTGATCTGCGCTCAAATCCCCGACCAAGTGAACATTGCGCTTGAAAACATCGCGTCTTTCAGTGCCGTTAACTGCTTCGACATGCATTTTGTCGTGGTAGACATCCACCGCTACGTGATCCAGCGGGTAGCCCTTGCGTCGGGCGTACATACGGATCGTGATCGTCGTACACGCGCCAAGCCCAGCCGAGACGTACTGATACTGCGTCGGCCCCAAATCAGTGCCGCCAACGCTAAGCGGTTCGTCTGCAAAATACCTATGCCGACCCGCAACATTTACATCCTGCAAAAAGCCTTCATCGTCGGCTTCTGACACATGAACCGCTCCTTCGGGAGCAGCTTTCGTATTGCTCTCTTTCACCGTATCAACGTAACGCCCCGCCCAAGCCTGAATGGTGTCGGCCACGTATTCGGCATCTTTGGCCTGTGTCAGCAAGTGATCTGCATCGTCCAGCGTGACAAAGGATTTGGGATGTCTGGCCGCCATGAAAATCTCGGTCGCATTATCGATGCTGACGGTGTCATCCAGCGGGGCGTGCATCACCAGAAGTGCCTTTTTCATTCCTCTTATCGCGGGGAAAAGGTTCTGGGCGGAAACGTCTTCAATAAATTGCTTTTCAATCGTGAAAGACCGCTCTGCCAACGTGACCTTAGCCAGACCTTGGGCCGAGATTTCATCAAGCTTGTCGCCAAAATTATGGGTTACATGGAGAGGATCGAAGGGCGCACCGATCGTGGCCACTGCCTTCACCGACGGTATATCGCCCGCAGCCTTCAGAACCGCCGCACCTCCCAGTGAATGCCCGATAAGCAATTGAGGAGCGGCAATACGGTCAGCCAAAGCCTGAGCCGCCAAAACGACGTCTTCAACGTTCGACGAAAAGTTTGTGTTGGAAAACTCACCCTCAGAATGCCCCAACCCTGTGAAATCAAACCGCAAAACGGCCATGCCCCGCTGTGCAAGCCGTTTAGACACGCGTTTTGCCGCTGGGATATCTTTCGAGCACGTAAAGCAATGCGCAAAAAGCGCGGTCGAAATGACTTCGCCCTGTGGAAGATCCAATCGGGCGGCAAGTTCTTCGCCGGTGTGGCCCTTAAAGGTCAGCTTCTGGGATTTGTTCATGCCGGTTCCTCCGATGCGATTACATCAACGGCTGGTCGCCAAATCCACAACCCCCATCACACAATTGTCACTACGAGAGATGCGCCGCGACCTGTCGGGAATGAGGGGCGTTGCGATGCTCAAACAGGTAGATGCCTTGCCACGTCCCAAGCACCATTCGACCGTTTGACACCGGAATACTAAGGCTAACCGGCATCATTGCCGCCTTGATGTGGGCGGGCATATCGTCCGGACCCTCGTAGGTGTGGGTCAGGTAGGACATGCTCGGGTCAGTGCTGGGCGGAACGAGGCGGTGAAAGAAGTTCCGCAAATCGGTCTGCACCTCGGGGTCGGCGTTTTCCTGAATAAGTAAGCTGACCGAGGTATGGCGCACGAACAGCGTCAGCAGCCCGTCAGGTGCGCCGCTGACCCACTGTGCGACGTCGCGGGTGAATTCATAAAGCCCCTGCCCGCGCGTCGAGATTGTAAAAGTCGTCTGCACAATACTACCTGTGCTGATCGATTAGGATGACATTCCCGTCAGGGTCTTTCAGCATCATGCTTGCTGGGCCCGTGGTCGCCTCATCCGCCTCCATGTCCAAGCCAACACCCGACATTTTGAGGTATTTCTGAATGTCGCGAATGTCGTCGAATTCGTCCAGAGGCTGAGCCGCCTGATCCCAGCCGGGGTTAAACGTCATCATGTTGCCGTCGAACATGCCTTGAAACAGGCCGATCACAGTGTCGCCGTTCTTCATGATGACCCAGTTTGCATCGGGTACACCGCCAAGATCGTTGAACCCGAGCTTTTCGTAAAAAGCCTTGCTTGCCTTTATATCCTTCACTGAAAGAGAAGCTGAAAAAGCACCTAATTTCATTGCTTTAACCCCTATACTTAATCTTAATCACGCCAAACCAAATCTTCATGATCCCATTTTTGGCCCGCCCTAATCTTGGCATCGAAAAGCGGCAATGGATAGCCCGAGGTTTGCACGCTTCCAACGTCGCAAATCAGCTCGGCCAGTTTCTTATCGCCGTGGGCAACCCAAAGATCACCCTCTAGTTCGCTGTCCTCGGTCTGTTTGTCTATGGCGTAGCGTAGCACATAACGATGGCCGGCGTTTTCAAACGTGAAGCCTTCGACAATCCAGCGCCCAAATCCGTTCCAAGGATGCATATCGACGTCTCGGACATGCCGCGTCAGGGATAGTTCGGGCGCCCCACCCGTTGGTCCGAAAGCAAAAGATGCGGTTTCCCCGCTTAGACAGGTGGTCACCGTTTTGGCTCCATCTTGGAATGTGCATGAAATCAAAAGCTCTGACCCGTCTGGGCACGCGGCTAATAAAGCAGACGGAAACATAATCAAAGCAAAGACAAAGCGAAGGCGCATAGAAAGTCCTTTCGCGCTCAGCCTAGCTTGATTTGGCAGCAGGTCAAACCCATGCACTTACGCCCCGCTTGGGATTTCCCAGCAGGGTGAAACGCTGATTTGTGTGGTAAAGTGGCGGGCCCGCCTTGGGTTTGTATTCCTGCCAGTTTCAGGGGGTTTCCCTGCTACCTATCGATATCTGCGGTGGCTGGCCGATCTCTGGCATCTTCGCTCACGCTAGCCTTTGGTCGATGGAACCACATTTGTGTACACGCGTAAGGTTGTAGAATTTCAGCGGTTAATACAGCGTTGGAGCACCGTTCGGTGGTTAGCCGAATATCCGGTCACCCATCTGGTCGATAACCTGCTTGGCCTTCGCAATTGAAGCCTCGCTGGCGATATCGTTCGCGCTATAAGTATCAGCGCGGATCATATCGTGGGTCTGCCCATCTTTCTCAATCGTCGCGGCGATGCGAAAGCCGTGCGCTTCTTTCACAGGGGCGGGCGTGATGGTGTAGCCGTTGTGCTCAACTGGTGTTGCTTTGCTAGGCGCACCGCCGCCGCCGAAGAGTTTTGAGAAGATGGACATGTGGGGGGTCTCCCTGTTTTGGGAGAGGTTTAGCATGGAGGGGATTGGGTTGGTACAAGTAAGTTCTTGGTTTTCGACTAAGGATTTTGCTTCGCGAGCGCCGTCCCGCGGGGTGGCATCGGATCGCTATGCGTGGGCAATTTATCTCTCAAAGCCTTAAACCGTCTGTGCGTGTCGCTAGGCTGCAAAAGCGCCGCCCCATCGGGGCGGGTCGGCGCTCGCGCGGCGGCCTGCGGCCTCTATTCGCGCGGGATGAAGTTTATGGTTGCTAGCATTCGTTTTCCCATCCTCGCAAAGCTCGACGAGCCTCGTCGCACATACTTTCATAGTGATCCAAGCATCGGTTTCTGACTTCTCAACGCATGTTTTCAGGTGCAGGGAATCCTTCACTCATTCCATGTTCTTGAAGTTTCTCAAATACCCGCATGTAAACAATTTCAGCTGACACCCTAAGTGGCATCAATGACGGATATCTTTGAGCGCGATCCTCTTGATTGAAATCCAAATGTGCAACATTTGTGTTCCTAAATTCGCGAATTTCTTCCCAAACTTCGCTATAGTTTCTTTCCTCGCCAGACTCCCTGATCGCATCCGAAAAGCTTTCTCTTATGGCGTCATGTTCAGCTTCATCTAACCTATTCTTCCAATGTGAATCTGCACCATCACTACCAAAGACCTTCCACCAATCCACAACCACCCCATCCATCAGAGCGCCCTTATAAACTCTAAAAAAATTCAAATGGTCTCCCGCCTCTGATTTGAGTGCGTCGTACATTAAACTTCGGAGTAAAAGCTCTTGCAGAACGTACAAAACCTCACGAAGTTTTCGGAGTTCTTCACCGTCCAATCGACATCTCCCAACAAAAAAGGCGTCCATCCGGACGCCTTTCCCTGACTCACTGATCCAAGAAGCTTCGCAACTTCCGGCTTCGGCTTGGATGCTTCAGCTTCCGCAGCGCCTTCGCCTCAATCTGCCTGATCCGTTCGCGGGTCACGCTGAACTGTTGGCCTACTTCTTCCAGCGTGTGGTCGGTGTTCATGCCGATACCAAAACGCATGCGCAGAACCCGTTCTTCACGTGGGGTCAGCGATGACAGCACGCGGGTTGTGGTTTCTTTGAGGTTTTCCTGAATGGCGCTGTCCAGAGGCAGAACGGCGTTCTTATCCTCGATGAAATCACCCAGCTGGCTGTCTTCCTCATCGCCAATTGGTGTCTCAAGGCTGATCGGCTCTTTGGCGATCTTCATCACCTTGCGGACCTTCTCAAGCGGCATTTGCAGCTTGGCGGCCAATTCTTCGGGCGTCGGCTCTCGGCCAATCTCGTGCAGCATCTGACGGCCAGTACGCACCAGCTTGTTGATCGTTTCGATCATATGAACCGGAATACGGATCGTGCGGGCTTGGTCGGCAATCGAACGGGTGATCGCCTGACGGATCCACCATGTCGCGTAGGTCGAGAATTTATAACCGCGGCGGTATTCGAACTTATCGACCGCTTTCATAAGGCCGATGTTACCTTCCTGAATCAAATCAAGGAATTGCAGGCCGCGGTTCGTGTATTTCTTAGCAATCGAAATAACCAGACGAAGATTCGCTTCGACCATTTCTTTCTTGGCCTGGCGGGCTTCTTTTTCACCCTTCTGGACCTGACCGACTATGCGGCGGAATTCAGAGATATCAAGACCGACATATTGGCCAACCTGTGCCATTTCGCCACGAAGTTCCGAAACCTTGTCTGTCGAGCGCTCGATGAACATCTGCCAACCACGACCGGACTTTTCGGCCATACGCTCCATCCAGTTTGGATCAAGCTCGTGACCGCGATATTCGTCGATGAATTCACGGCGGTTAATGCGGGCTTGGTCGGCAAGCTTCACCATCGAGCTATCAATGCTCATGATGCGGCGGTTGATGCCGTAAAGCTGGTCGATCAACGCTTCAATACGGTTGTTGTGCAGGTGAAGCTCGTTCACCAGTTCGACGATTTCAGAACGCAGTGCCTGATAGACTTTCTCTTCTTTCTTCGAGAAGTCAGCGTCCTGGTTCAGGGTCGCTTCGATACGGCTGTCCTGCATGGCCGACAGCTTGGAATAGTCGTCCGCGATCCGGTCGAGCATTTCAAGAACCTGAGGCTTCAGCGCGGCTTCCATCGCCGCAAGCGACATGTTGGCTGCTTCATCCTCGTCGTCGTCGTCATCGTCGTTGTTAATCGGATTGCCGTCGGCGTCCAATTCCTGTTCGGTCGAATTTTCTTTGTTCTCGGTGGATGCGGCCGAGGTGTCGACAACTGGTGTCTCTTCCTCTTCATCGTCACCCATCACATTGCCAAAGGTCGCTTCAAGGTCGATCACATCGCGCAGAAGAATGTCTTCGGTCAAAAGTTCGTCGCGCCAGATGGTGATCGCTTGGAAAGTCAGCGGGCTTTCGCACAGACCGGCGATCATCGTGTTGCGACCAGCTTCGATGCGCTTGGCAATCGCGATCTCGCCTTCACGGCTGAGAAGCTCGACCGATCCCATTTCACGCAGGTACATGCGGACAGGGTCGTCGGTGCGGTCCAGTTTTTCGCTGGCTCCGGAAGACAGCGCCACTTCTTTATTGGCGTTAACTTCGACAACAGCTGTCGACTTCTGCTCTTCTTCTTCCACCTCATCGTCTTCGATGATGTTGATGCCCATTTCGGACAACATCGACATAACGTCTTCGATTTGTTCGGAAGAAACCTGATCCGGCGGCAGGACGGTGTTCAGCTGATCATAGGTGATATACCCACGCTCGCGCGCCTCGGCGATCATCTTTTTGACCGCGGCTTGGCTCATATCAAGCGAAATATCCGCTTCCTGATCGTTGGACTTGTTGTCGTCGGTGTCTTTAGCGGCCATTCGGTGCTCCTAAAGGGGGGCAGTGATTCGGTTTTAAATGGTTAAAACGAATCACTGCGAGAGTGAAGTGATTCGCGGCTTTTTCCGGCGATTTCTTCCGGTGTATTGCGCGATTTTCAGTGACGGCTTTTGGTAAACGGAATCTTTCCAAGCAGTTCATCAAAGGCGTTGCGTTCCTCGCGGTTGATCGGTGCGCCGTTGGGACCAAGATCATACTCGGCTGTATCTTCTTGTTGATTACGCTCTGCACGGTTCCGTGCTTCGGTGGCTTCCTTGACCCGATGGGTCACAGCTTCGGTGGGCCGGTCGGCCATATCTTCCATCGCTTCTGCCAATTCCTGACGATGCCCACGGGTGGATTTTAGTTTGTTGAATTCAGCCTCGACCGTCATGCGGGCAAGGTCGTGATCTGACGTCCGGCGCAAAGCCGGTACAACTGCGACATGGGGTGCGCGCATCAGTTTCGCAAGGGCATCATCGCCCAATTGGTTGGTAATTTCTGCCTCAAGAACATCGGCACCGTTGTGGCCATATTGCAAAAGGATCGTGCGAATGCGCTGATGCAAATCACTGTGGAATTCGGCGGTTTCCAGGGCGTCTTCATAATCAACGATGATTTCGGGAACGCGGGTCAAAACGGCAAGAATGACGGCTTCGTGCAGGACTTCTTGATCGTGATCCTGAGCGCCCGCAAGGAATGATCCCTTGGTTTCAGGATTTGTTGGCGCAGCTTTTCGGAACGGTTGCCATTGGTTTGACGGGCGACGTGGCTGATAGAACATGTCCCGCTTTAGTTGGTAAAGCGCGTCGTCATAGTGCTTGCGTAATGTCGGGTCTTGGATCAGAGCGGTTTTTTCGCGCAGCACCTTGTCCAGCATCGCTTTGCGCTCGGGGCTATCATAAACCTGACCTTCGGTTTCGCGACGCCACAAAAGCCGTACTAATGGCATGCTGTCATCAAGGATTTCCTGCATTGCGGGCGCCCCACCGGATCGAACCAGATCGTCTGGGTCTTTGCCTTCGGGCATCAAAGCAAACCGCAGCGACTGACCTGCCTGAATAAGCGGAAGCGCCAGATCAATGGCGCGGTACGCAGCGCGAAGTCCGGCTGTGTCGCCATCCAGCGCAATAATCGGCTCTGGTGCCAAGCGCCACAAAAGGCGCAACTGATCTTCGGTTATTGCTGTACCCAGCGGCGCGACGGTTGCGCCGAACCCTGCCTCGGACAGGGCTATGACATCCATGTAGCCTTCGGCAACTAGCAGCGGTTGGCCCTTGCCGGATGCCTCGCGAGCGGGGGAAAAGTTGTAGAGACTGCGCCCTTTGTCGAAAATCTCGGTCTGGGGAGAGTTCAGGTATTTGGCGTTATCGTTGGGGTCCATCGCCCGACCGCCGAACGCAATCACCCTGCCCCGACTGTCTTTGATCGGGAACATGATCCGGTTGCGAAACGTGTCGTAAGGGGCTTTGCCCTTGTTTGACGGTTTGGCCAGACCGGTGGCGAGGATATGATCCTCTGGCACCGATTTGCCAGTCAGGTGATCCCAGAGATTCTGCCAACCATCCGGCGCAAACCCGATGCCGAATTTCTCTTGAGTCGCCTCGGACAGACCGCGTTTTTTTAGATACTCGCGCGCCGCATGACCCGCGCCTGTTTGCAGCTGCAGACGAAAAAACTGAACCGCCTGTTCCATCACATCGGTCAGCTGAGTCCGACGATCTGCCTTTTCCTGAGCACGCGGATCACGGGCGGGCATAGCCATCCCAGCCTCACGGGCAAGGATTTCAATCGCCTCAATAAACTCGACATTCTCGGTTTCGCGGACGAAAGAAATTGCGTCTCCCTTGGCGTGACACCCAAAGCAGTAGTAGTAACCTTGGCGGTCATCTACATGAAAAGACGCGGTTTTTTCTTGATGGAACGGGCATGGGGCCCAAAGATCACCTTTGCCCTGATTGCTTTTGCGCTGATCCCAATTGACCTTGCGCCCGATGACCTGCGCAAGGCTGGTTCGGGTACGTAGTTCGTCAAGGAAACCGGGCGGCAGACTCATGCAACAGTTTTGAGAGTTTTAGCCGCCAGAGGCAAGGGGGCTTACTGTTCGAGACAGGCTTGAAGAAACTTATCCGGAAACTCTTCTGTCATCTTTTCCATCGGCAGATCAAAGACCTGTCCAACAAGAGGACCAAGGACGAGCGACCACATAAACACGTTCTCGGTAAGACCGTCTTTGATTAGCGATTTGGTTTCTTTTTCGGTTAGCCCTTCGACGCGGGCTTCTACCGCTTGCGCGACAAAATCTCGGGAAACCTCGCACACAGCCGCTTTGTCCTGCGCCACCGCAGGGGACGCAGCCAAAATTGCCACTAACGCCAAAACTTTTTTCATCACTTACCCCATAATCTCGGACCCAAGGCATAGGCCAAAGGCCCCGTCATGTCACCATTTCAGGCCGTGTTAAGCAATATCACGCGCAGCAAGTGACTCCATTGCGGTCGTCAGATCATGAACAAGCGTCTTGGCCATTGATCGGAACACCATGATTTCAAACGTATTTGCACCCGTCTTGGTGATCGACGCCATCATGTGCATTAAATCGGTCTTAGCCGTGTGACCACGTTTGAATTGCGATGGGCGCAGATCAATCGGGGTCAAGCGGGCAAGCACATCTGCGGCATTACCGCCATCCAGTTTTACGATAGCCCAAGCGTCAGATTGATCTGTCATGCTTGCACAAAACGAAAGCCCGCCGCCTATCGCAGTGCCAATCAGCATCGCTTGGTCAGGTCCCGCCCAAACTGCACGCAAACTGGCTTTTCCGGTACTTCTGTTGGGCGCTGGCATTTTCATACCGTGGGCGGCTTCCAATTCGCTGGATAGCACCTTGCCCTGCCCCTTATATGCCGCAAGCGAAGTGACCGCGTCTGGCACCACTTCGGACAGGGTGACGGACCCAATACTGACCGGAAGAATGCCATCGCAGGCAGTTTTTGCTATCAAATCAACCACGGGCTTTTCCTCCTTCTGGGTCAAGGAATACCGGATGGCAAACCTCGGCGTTGAAATCCAGACCGCGAAGATGATCGACGACCCGAACGGTTTCGCCGTGCCTTGCGCGTCCGTTCTTTAAGAAACCCTGCGCCAGCCAAGTTGAAAGGGTCGCTGAGTAGCATACCGACGTGGTGTAGCCCTGACCGTTCACCCGAACAGGTTCTGCGCCTTGTTCAAACAAATGCGCGCCTCCGGTCATTTCGTTTTTGGGGTCCAGTGGTTTCAATCCAACCAACTGTTCGCGATGATCGCCATGCAGGCCCGGACGTTCGCTGGAGGTTTTACCAACGCAATCCTTTTTGGCGGAAACCATTTTGCCCATTCCAATATCATCCGCTGTAATTCGACCGTGGATTTCCGCGTGGGTGATAAAGCCCTTTTCGATCCGTAATACGTTCAGCGCTTCCATACCATATGGCCCGCCGCCCATGTTTTCGGCGCGATCAACCAGTTCTCTGAACAGGGCTTCGCCAAAGCGCGCGGGTACGGCAACTTCGTAAGCGTGCTCGCCCGAGAATGATATACGGAATAACCGGCCCTTGGTGCCGCCAATCGAAACCTCTCCACAGGCCATGAAGGGCCAGCTTTCATTGTCGATGGGATCATCGAGCAATCCGTTCAACAGATCACGGGATTTTGGTCCCGCAACTGCGAATTGCGCCCATTGTTCGGTGGTGGAAATCAGGTTCACGTCAAGATCGGGGCGCAGGCACTGACGCACGAATTCCAGATGCTTCATCACCTGACCAGCGGCGGCGGTCGTCGTGGTCATCACATAGTGATCTTCACCCATCCGCGCCGTTGTGCCGTCATCCATGACATGACCATCTTCGCGCAGCATCAGCCCGTAACGCACCCGCCCGACCTTTAGGGTCGAAAACATGTTTGTGTAAGCAAAATCAAGGAATTCGCCCGCGTCCTTGCCTTGGATATCAATCTTACCAAGGGTCGAAACATCGGCAACGCCAACCGCATCGCGAACATAGCCGACCTCGCGATCACAGCTTTGCTGCCAATCGCTTTCACCGGCCTTGGGGAAGTAACTTGGGCGATACCAAAGCCCCGCTTCAATGAACGGAGCGCCGCGTTCCTCGGTTGGTTTGTGCGAAGTAATGTAGCGCTGCGGCGCGAACCCGTCGCCCTGTGCCCCTGCCCCCATCGCGGCGATTGAGACCGGCGTATAAGGCGCGCGGAATGTCGTGGTGCCGGTTTCCGGTATCGTCAGTCCGGTGGCATCTGCAAGAACTGCCAAAGCCCCAACGTTTGAATTTTTGCCTTGGTCGGTCGCCATGCCTTGGGTCGTGAAACGCTTCATGTGTTCGACCGAGCGGAAGTTTTCCTTCGCCGCGCCTTTGATGTCTTTCACGGTGACATCGTTCTGGAAATCAAGCCAAGCCCGGCCCTTATGCGGCACGGTCCAAAGCGGGGTAATGTTGTACGCCCCGTCTTCGGCTACTGGCGCATCCTGCTTGGGTGCTCTCTTGCCAAGATCCACCGCGGCTTCGTTTGCCGCATTGATCCCCGCCCGAAGACAAGCAGCGGTCGAGAAATCACCGTTACAGGCACCCGCCACTGTCAAACCCGGAACCATATCGGGCTTAGGAACAAACGCCGCGATGTCATCGTTCCAGACGGGGCGGCCATTGGTGTGGCAAGCCAAATGGACCGACGGATTCCAGCCGCCGGAAACGGCCAGACAATCAATGCTAAGGGATTCAGAACCGCCTCGATGTCGAACGGTCACACTACTGAGACCCTTGGAGCCAGACGAATCCGTCACCTGCCCACCCGCAATGACACGGAAATCACCCGAGGCTTTAGCGTCTTCTCGACTGTCGATCAGCGCGATGACATTTACACCAGCAGATGCCAAATCCTGAGCCGTGCGATGGGCGTCGTCGTTGTTGCCAAAAACGGCAACGTTCTTGCCAGCGGCAACACCCCAGCGGTTTAGATAGCTGCGAACAGCGCCCGCGTTCATCACACCGGGTCGGTCGTTGTTTCTGAAAGCTATCGGGCGTTCTAACGCCCCAGCCGCAAGGATCGCCCGTTTGGCGACGATGCGCCAGAAGCATTCAACGGGTAGCCCTTCGGTTCCGTTGCCGTGATGTGCAACACGCTCCAAAGCGCCAAAGGTGCCTTGGTCGTAGGCTCCGGTGACAGTGGTTCGGGTCATCAGGTGGACGTTGTCCATGCCCTGAAGTTCGGCCACGATCTTTGCAGCCCAATCCTGGCCCGACATGCCGTCAACTTCGTGGGTTTCAGCGTTCAATCGCCCGCCCATGAGGCTGTCTTCGTCGGCAAGGATCACATCGAGACCTGCCTTGGCCGCCGTCAAAGCTGCCATTAATCCGGTTGGCCCAGCGCCGATCACCAACAGATCGCAATGCGCCCATGCGCGTTCGTATTTGTCGTCGTTGTGTATTTCGGACAAACCACCCAAACCAGCCGCGCGCCGGATTAGCGGTTCGTAGAATTTCTCCCACAGTGGCTTGGGCCACATCATCATTTTGTAATAGAAGCCAGCGCCGAAAAATGGCGACAGAAGGTTATTTACCGCCAAAGCATCAAACCCAAGCGACGGCCAAGCGTTTTGGCTGCGCACGTCCAGACCGCTGTAAATCTCTTGCACGGTGGCACGCACATTCGGGTCTTGTTTGGCCCCGCTGCCGATGGTCATCAACGCGTTTGGTTCTTCGGACCCTGCGGTCAGAACCCCCCGCGGGCGGTGGTATTTAAACGAACGCCCCATAAGCCGGATGTCGTTGGCCAGAAGCGCAGAAGCCACAGTATCACCAGCATATCCGCTAACCGGCTGGCCATCGAAGTTGAACGAGACGCGATGTGTGCGGTCGATCAGGCCCTTTCCGTCAATCCTCATGACTGGCCCTCCTTCGCGTCGGATGCCAGTTGAGTGGCAATTATTTCATGCGTGACGGTATTGCGGGTCACAACGATCCACGCTGAACAGCCGCTTTCGTGATACCAAAGGTCTTTCGTCACGCCAGCAGGGTTATCGCGATTGTGGACGTAGTCGTTCCATGCTTGCGCACCCGCGTTGGGCACTGGCCGGTTGATCGCTAAAGCATCACCGACATAGTAAAATTCGCGTCGATCTCGTTCGCCGCAATGTGGACAGGTAATTCTCATCGCCGCGCTCCTTAGTGTAAGTTGTGTTGGCTGCCGGTGCCTTCTTCGTCGAGCAGGTTGTATCCAGTCTCGAAGCGGCTCAGCAGGAATTTTGTGGCGACGTCGTGGTGGTTTCCGGTCGCCATCAGATGGGCCAGACACCAACCCGAGGCTGGCACGGCTTTGAAGCCTCCGTAGTTCCAACCACAATTGAGGAACAACCCGTCTATGTGGGTTTTATCAATCGTAGGCGAACCGTCTGGGGACATATCCATGATCCCGCCCCAAGACCGCAGGACCTTGGCCTTGCCGATCATTGGCATCAAGGTCATGCCCGCCTCCATTACATGTTCTTTCATCGGCAGATTGCCCCGCTGGGCGTATGAGGCATAAAAATCCACGTCCCCGCCAAAGACGAGGCCGCCTTTGTCTGACTGGCTGATGTAAAAATGGCCCATGCCAAAGCTAACGACGTGGTCGATCACGGGCTTTAGCCCTTCGGTCACGAAAGCCTGCAAAACCGTGCTTTCGACCGGTACACGCATACCAGCCATTGCCGCGACCTGAGACGTCCGGCCAGCAACAACCATCGCAACTTTCTTGGCTTTGATCGCGCCGCGTGTAGTCTGAACGCCTGTGACCTTGCCGTTTTCGATGTCTATACAGGTGACTTCGCAGTTCTGGATCAGATCGACACCACGTTGGTCAGCCCCGCGCGCATAGCCCCATGCCACCGCATCGTGGCGCGCTGTGCCGCCGCGTGGGTGGTAGAGGCCGCCATAGATTGGGAAACGTGTATTTTCGAAATCCAGACTAGGCAGCATTTCGCGAACGCCCTCGCGGTCCAGCAGAACCGCGTCGTCGCCTTGGTTGATCATCGCATTTCCGCGACGAGCAAAAGCATCGCGCTGACCGTCCGAATGGAACAGGTTAATCAACCCGCGCTGCGAATGCATCACGTTGTAGTTCAGGTCGATTTCAAGATCTTCCCAAAGCTTCAGAGAGTGGCTGTAGAACTCAGAATTGCCATCAAGAAAGTAGTTGGCCCGCACGATTGTAGTGTTCCGACCAACGTTGCCGCCGCCAAGGTAGCCTTTTTCCAGCACCGCGATATTGGTCATACCGTGGTTTTTCGCCAGATAGTAGGCTGTCGAAAGGCCGTGGCCCCCGCCCCCGATAATGATAGCATCGTATTCTGCCTTCGGCTCGGGGTCACGCCAATGGGCGGTCCATCCTTTGTTGCCTGTCAGGCCCTCTTTCAGCACGCGTAGCGCAGAAAAGCGCATGTCAATTCTCCCATTTCTTGATTCAAGTGAACCAAGTCTCGGGGCAAACTGCAATGGGAGGCCGGGCACTACTACGCCTAAAGCGACAATTTCATTTGCTAATATGTCGCCCTAATTTTTTTCTCTGGTTCAGCAGCGCGACGTTCTTGCAGGGTTAGAACACGCGGCTTAACGGTGAGCTTTCCCGAGGCGTCAAAAAACGGGGCGCCACTGTCCCTTCGGATCAGAGCCTTAAACGCGCGCCAAACCAGCTTGATCGCGGCGCGTTTTAAACCGAAATCCTTAAACCCGTCAGGTGGTGATTGAGCGCTCTTTGCCTGATGAATTCCGACAACGTTGCCA
>CAYZAY010000030.1:0-24841 GCA_964476515.1 uncultured Rhodobacterales bacterium | reverse complement strand
CCAGGCTTCGGGCGTCAGCCGCTTCCTGAGTAGTTTCAGCGGGTGCGACCTGAGCGTCAAACGCAGGGCGATGTAGTCTTCGACCACCTCTTCGCCCTCACTCATTTTCGGCAGGTTGGCGGCGGGCTCATAGATGCCCTCGCCGTCCATGTCATTGGCAAACAGAGGCAGCGGTTCCGGTGTGGTGATCGCCTTGGCCTGCCACAGCGCCTCGCGCCGCGAAAGGCCAGTGGCGGCGAAGCAGTCCGCTTCGGCCAGCGCGGTGATCAGGCCGGGGGCAAGGCCAGCGCGGCGCCAGACGTCTTCGACGGTGTGATAGCCATTGGCGCGGGCAGCGGTGAGCCATGTGGCGTCATCTTCACGCATCTTCTTGATCTGACGAAACCCCAGCCGCAGGGCCAGCCCACCGTCGCCGTCGGGCTCCATTGTGTTGTCCCAAAAGCTGGCGTTGATGCAAACGGGGCGGACCCGCACGCCATGTTCTCGCGCATCGCGGACGATTTGCGAGGGTGCGTAGAACCCCATCGGTTGGGAATTGAGCAGGGCGCAGGCAAAGACGCCGGGGTGGTGGCATTTGAGCCATGAGCTGGCGTAGACCAGCAGCGCGAAGCTGGCGGCGTGGCTTTCGGGGAAGCCGTAAGAACCGAAGCCTTCGATCTGGGAAAAGCAGCGTTGGGCGAAATCGTCGTCATAGCCGTTGGCGCGCATTCCGTGCATGAAGCGGCCGTGGAATTCGCTGACATTACCGTGTTTCTTAAAGGTGGCCAGCGAGCGTCTCAGTTGGTCGGCTTCGTCTGGCGTAAAGCCTGCGCCGATGATGGCGATCTGCATGGCTTGTTCTTGGAACAGCGGCACGCCGAGCGTCTTGCCCAGCACGTCGCCCAGCTCGTCCGAGGGGAAGGAGACCTCTTCTTCACCATTGCGGCGGCGAATGAAGGGGTGAACCATGTCGCCTTGGATCGGGCCGGGGCGGATGATGGCGACCTCGATCACCAGATCATAAAAACAGCGCGGGCGCATACGGGGCAGGAAGTTCATCTGCGCCCGACTTTCCACTTGGAACACGCCAATCGCGTCGGCTTTGCAGAGCATGTCGTAGACTTTGGGGTCTTCCGGCGGGATGCTGGCCAGCGTGTGACTGGTGTTCAGGTGCAGCTGCATCAGGTCAAAGGATTTGCGGATACAGGTGAGCATCCCCAGCGCCAGCACATCGACCTTGAGGATACCCAGCGTGTCGATATCATCCTTGTCCCAGCAGATCACCGTGCGATCCTCCATCGTGGCGTTTTCGATGGGGACGAGCTCGTCCAGACGCCCTTCGGTGATGATGAACCCGCCGACGTGTTGGGATAGGTGGCGGGGGAAGCCGATGATTTCACGGATCAGGTTCAGGGTCAGTTGCAGGTGCGGGTCGTCAGGATCAAGGCCGATCTCGCGCAGGCGGGTGCGTTCTTCGGCTCCGAGGTTGGAGAACCCCCAAAGCTGAGAAGAGAGCGCCGCGACGGTGTCTTCAGCCAGTCCCATCGCGCGGCCGACCTCGCGCATGGCGCGTTTGCCGCGGTAGTGGATCACCGTGGCGCAAAGCCCCGCGCGGTGGCGGCCGTAGCGCTGATAGATGTGCTGAATGACCTCTTCACGGCGTTCGTGTTCAAAATCGACGTCGATATCTGGGGGCTCGTCTCGGGCTTCGGATACGAAGCGTTCGAAGACCATCGTGCCGATCTCGGGCGAAACCGAAGTCACGCCGAGGCAATAGCACGCCACTGAATTGGCCGCAGACCCCCGTCCTTGGCAGAGGATATCGCGTGAGCGGGCGAAGTGGACGATGTCGCGGACGGTCAGGAAATAGGGTTCGTATTTCAGCTTGGCGATCAGGGTCAGCTCGTGGTCGAGCATGTCTTTGACCTTGTCGGGCGCGCCGTGGGGGTAGCGCCATTTGAGGCCCTTCAGCGACAGGCGGCGTAGGCGGTCGGCGGGGGTTTCGCCTTGGCTGATCTCGGACGGGTATTCGTAGCGGAGTTCATCCAGAGAGAATGTCAGGCGGTCGGTTAGTTTGGTTGCGTTATCGACCGCTTGCAGGTGGTGGCGGAACAGGCGGCGCATTTCGGCTTCGGATCGCAGGCGGCGTTCTCCGTTGGCTTGTGCGGCGCGGCCCAGATTGCTGACGCGCTGGCCGGTGCGGATGGCGGTGACCACATCGGCAAGGCGGCGGCGTTTGCCGTGATGCATCATCGGGGTGGCCGAGGCGATCAGGGGCAGGCCCAGTTCATCCGCGATACGGGCGTATTCGGTGAAGCGGGGTTGGTCGAGACCATCGTAATAGGGCGACAGCATCAGGTGCATTTGCTTGGCCAAGCGGCGCGTCAACCGGCGTGCTTGCGGCAGCCAATCTTGCGCGCCGCCCTGTGAGGGTAACGCCTGTGGCGGGTGAAGCAAGAGCTGCAATCCGCTGGCGTTTTCGAAGAGATCGGTAAGGGTGATGTGGCATTGCCCCTTTTCGGCGCGCAGACGGCCTTTGGACAGTAGACGGCAGAGCGTGGCCCAGCCTTGTCGGGTTTCGGGCAGGGCGGTGATATCCGGCCCATCGGTGAAGCGAAGCTTGGCAGCGGGGACCAGACGCGGTGTGTTGAAGATATCGACCGCTTGCGGAGGCCGCGGGATGTGGTCGGGGCAGGGCGGGCCGAAGACCTCGGTGGTTTGGCGTTCCTTTACTTTGCGGGCGATGTCGCGGGCGGCGGTATGGGCGCGCACGATTCCCGCGACCGAGTTGTCATCCGCAATCGCCAGCGCAGGCAGGCCGATGAGGGCAGCACGCTCCATATACTCCTCGGGGTGGGAGGCCCCGGTGAGGAAGGTGAAATTCGATGTGGCAGACAATTCGGTGAACATAGCGATAGGCAGTATATTCATGTTTTGTTCTCATTTGGAGTCTCAATTTAGCAGGTAGGAAAAATGAGTATTTTTGGAAAGATGAAGTCAGGGTAGAGTGAGCGGATGACACATCAAGTTATTTCCTGTTTTACCCCGCCAGATCGGGAAGAGTTCACCGCACTGTTGAAAGACTATTACGATTTGGTAGGTGGCCCGAGTGCGAGAGGACGGTGGCACCGTTGGTGACGCGTTCAGCGCAATCGAAGAGTTTTGGGAAGAGGTCGACAAATACATGCCCCCTGAGGGGCGGTTGTTTATCGCCAAGAACGACGCAGGCGAGATGATCGGCTGCGGGATGATGAAGAAGATCAAACCCGACACGGCCGAGATGAAGCGCTTGTTCGTCAAGCCCGAAGCACGCGGGACAGGGTTGGGGCGTCATCTCATCGAGCGCCGAATAGACGCGGCGCGCAATATGGGGATCAAGACGTTGCTGGTGGATACGCTGAAAGCAAATGTTGAAATGCAGGGGTTGTACCACAAGCTCGGGTTTGAAGAGATCGACGTCTACCAAGAGAGCGCCACCTACAACATGCTGCCAGAACTGCTGCCGATGCTGGTGTTCTTCCGGATGGAGCTTGAGTGAAGCACCAACGCCCCGCTCGGAACCAATTTCCGGCAGGGGATCGCATATCAGGGTTTGTTCGGATTAAGGGTGGCAGGCCTGCCTGTGTAGCAGTTCATCGCCGGACAGGGTTTCCCCCGCACCTTGTAGATCTTCAGGTGGCTGGCTGGTTCCCGTACATCCTTGCTTTCGCTAGTCGTGGAACCTGTCGAACCGTTGTGACGTCGAGAGGAAAGATGCCACTTGAAGGGTTAATAAGCGGTAGGGGCAGCGTGCGGTGGCGGCTGTTAGATCAAATCCGCGCTTGGAATTCGGTTAATACCTGTTCGTAGACTTCCCGTTTAAACGGCACGATGTTGGCCACCAGATCGCTTGCCGGTAGCCAGCACCATTCCGAAAATTCGGGGTGTTCGGTTTCGATGTTGATCTGATCGTTTGATCCGGTGAAGCGCATCAGAACCCACTTCTGTTTTTGACCCTTAAAGCGGCCTTTCCAGATGCGGGGAACAAGCTCGTGTGGAAGATCGTAGGTCACCCATTCTTTGGTTTCGGCTTCAACTGTTACCGCATCCGCAGGCAGACCGGTTTCTTCGCCCAGTTCACGAATGGCGGCCTCTAGCGCGGTTTCGCCTTCGTCGATCCCACCCTGAGGCATTTGCCAAGCCGGCGCGTCGTTGTCGATCCGTTGGCCGACGAAGACCGCGCCTTCACCGTTGACCAGCATCACACCGACGCAGGGGCGGTAGGGAAGTTTTGCGATTTCTTCAGGTGTCATCGGTTCAGCGCTGACAGTCCGCGCAGCAGGTCGATTGCATAGGCCAGTTGATAGTCTTCCTTGCGCAATTCAGCCGCTGCTTCAGCTTTTTCAGTGTCGGACTCAATCTGGTCGATTTCGTCATCACTGAGGCTATCGTTGTTCAGACTACCGCGAAGATCGGCTTCTGAACGCGGGTTGCGCTTTTCATCATCTTCTTCTTCGCTGCGTGAAACCCGGGGCTGTTCAACGATGATGTCAGGTGAGACGCCAAAGGCTTGGATGGATCGGCCTGAAGGGGTGTAGTAGCGCGACGTGGTCAGACGCATCGCGCCGTCGCCTTTCAGCGGGATGACCGTTTGGACCGAGCCTTTGCCAAAACTTTTCTCGCCCACGACGATGGCGCGACGGTGATCTTTCAGCGCTCCGGCAACAATCTCGGATGCGCTGGCCGATCCGCTGTTGATCAAAACAACCAAAGGCTTGCCGTCGATCAGGTCACCAGAGGCTGCATTGAAGCGGCTGCTTTCTGAAGCATTCCGGCCACGGGTCGAAACGATCTCGCCTTTTTCGAGGAAGGCATCGGCCACCATGACACCCTGATCGAGCAGGCCGCCGGGGTTGTTGCGTAAATCAAGCACAACGCCATTTATGTTTTCGAGCCCGCCAAGTTCTTCAATGGCGCTTTCAAGGCCGTCTTTCAGGCCGTCGTAGGTTTGTTCGTTAAAGGTTGTTACGCGGGCAACCACGGTGTCACCTTCGGTGCGGACACGAACGGCCGTCAGCTTGATCGTGTCGCGAATGATGCTGATGTCGAACGGTTCGGGTTCGCCTTCGCGCGCAACGGTCACGACGATTTCAGACCCAACGGGGCCACGCATAATGTCGACAGCCTCGTCCAAAGACAGCCCCCAAAGGCTTTCGCCATCTACATGGGTAATAAAATCACCGGCTTCGAGACCCGCTTCATCGGCAGGGGTGCCGTCGATAGGCGAGACAACTTTTACCCAGCCGTCTTCTTGTGTGACCTCGATGCCGAGACCACCGAATTCACCCTTGGTGCGTATACGCATATCTGCGGCATCATCTGCAGAAAGGAAGCTGGAATGCGGATCAAGTGAACGCAGCATGCCGTCGATAGCCGCTTCGATCAGCGCATGGTCATCGACTTCTTCCACGTATTCGCTGCGAACGCGTTCAAAGATATCGCCGAAGAGCTCTAGCTGCTCATACACCGACTGCTGGTTGGTGCTTTCCTGCGCAACAAGCGGACCGGCCACTTGGGTTGTCAGTAGTGCAGCCGAAGAAAATCCAACGGCAATTGCAACAAGCGTCTTTCGCATCGCTTTTTCCTTACTCAACGGTGAACCAGCTTAGCGGATCAACCGGTATGTTACTTTCGCGCACTTCGACGTAAATCGTCTCGGTGCTGATGCCGCCAACGGCATCCAAATCTGAGGCGTTTGCCATCATCCCGACCGGATGACCTGCGGGGATGACTTCGCCGGTCTCTCCATACACGGTTTCGAGCCCTGCGAATACAAACAAGGTTTCCGCGCCGGGTTCAAGGATCATCACATTACCGTAGTCAAACAACGGCCCTCGGTAGCGGATTGTCGCTGCTAATGGTGTCGTAACGATGGCACCGCTGCGGGTGGCGATAACTATTCCGGGGCGGGTGATACCAGCGGCGTCGGTTTCATGGAAACGGCGCAGGACGGTGCCAAGAACCGGAAGCGCCAGATTTCCCTGTAAGCCTGAAACATCTATCGGGTCGTCGGAAACAGGTTCGACCGGGATGTTGTTCAACCCGGCGGCAAAGCCTTCTAGCGATTGGGTCGAGCTTAATAGAAGGGCCGTCTGGATGGGGTCTTCGACAAACTTTTTGGGAAGATCGGTGCGGTTCGATATCGCCTGCGATAGCCGCGCGCGGGCGGTTTGCACGCCGATCAGGCCCTGTTGCAGAGCGCCCAGCGTTTCTTCGCGCATGCGCCGTGCATCTGCCAGCGCCAAAAGCTCCTGGCGTAGAACTTCGGCATCTTCCTGAAGTGCGGGGGTTATATCAGACAGGATCATTCCTGCACGTGCCGTGCCAGTCGGGCCAGAGGGGTGAAGCAACAAAGACGTCTCGGGGGCCTTGCCGATAGACTGTAAAACAGCGACGAGCCGTTCGATGCGGTCTCGTTTGGCATCCAGTTGCAGGTTCAGTTGAGTTTCGCGGATCGTGGCCACCCGCAAACCCGAACGGATTGCATCCAGCGCGGTTTCATAGGCGGCGACAGTTTCGGTAAGGGCGCGAACGCGGTCACGGGCCGATCCGGCACGGTCCAGCAAGAAAGCAGCCGATTGAAGTTGTGCGACGGCGGTTTCGGCGATGGTCTGCTCGGACTGCGCCAGAGCGCCCGTCGGGGGCAGCATCAAGCAAGCAATTATTCCGAGCGCTAACCGCATCAGTGCAAGAGGCTTTCGCCGGTCATTTCGTCGGGTTTAGCAACCTTCATTAGCGCCAACAGCGTCGGCGCTAGATCGGCCAACCGACCGTCTGAAAGCTCCACGCCTTCTGGTCCGCCAACCATAATCACCGGCACCGGATTAATCGTATGCGCCGTGTGGGGACCGCCAGTTTCAGGATCAACCATGGTTTCGCAATTGCCGTGATCAGCCGTCACGATCATTGTGCCGCCAGCTTTTTCCAATGCGGCAAGCACTTCGCCCAGCCCTTGGTCTACAGCTTCACAGGCTTTCATAGCTGCCTGAAGATCACCAGTGTGACCAACCATATCGGGGTTGGCATAGTTCGTGACGATCAGATCGTACCCTGCTTCGATGGCTTCAACGAACTTTTCAGTCACCTCAGGAGCGGACATTTCCGGTTGCAAATCATAGGTCGCCACCTTGGGCGACTGAGGCATGAAGCGGTGTTCGCCTTTTTCACGCTCTTCGACACCGCCGTTCAGGAAGAACGTGACGTGCGGATATTTTTCGGTTTCAGCTAGTCGGAACTGACGCAGGCCCTGTTTGGCCACCCACGCGCCCAGAGTGTTGTTGATCACGCGCTTGGGGTAGGCTGTCGTCATATAGTGATTGTGGCCTTCGGAATATTCAACCATCCCCAAAAGCGCAGCCAATTCGGGCCGTTTGCCAGTTTCAAACTCGGCAAACTCGGGCTCGCCGATGGCGCGAAGCAATTGGCGCGCACGGTCAGCGCGGAAATTCAAGTAAAAGAAGCCGTCGCCGTCCTTGATCCCGCTATAGTCGTCGATCTCGGTGGCCTGAATGAATTCATCGGTTTCACCACGTGCAAAGGCCCGCGCGACGGCTTCGCTGCCTGTTTCCACTGAAAACGCAGCCTTGCCATGCGCAATCGCATCAAATGCCGTTTGAACACGTTCCCAACGATTGTCGCGATCCATTGCGTAATAGCGACCAGTCACAGTGGCGATATATGCGCCATCGGGCAAGTTTTCTTCGAGGTCACGGATATAGGTGTCTGCCGATTTCGGCGCAACATCCCGACCGTCGGTGATTGCGTGCAAGGCCACCGCGATCCCGTGGTCGGTCACTGCCTTCACAGCCGCGAGGATGTGGTCAAGATGCCCGTGCACCCCGCCGTCCGACACCAGCCCCATAAGATGGGCTATGCCTTCGGTGGCTTTCACCTTTTCGACAAATTCCAACAAGGCGGCGTTCTTAAAAAAGTCGCCGTTTTCGATATCCAGATCAATCGCACCAAGATCCATGGCCACAACACGACCCGCACCAATGTTGGTATGGCCTACTTCTGAATTGCCCATTTGTCCGCTTGGCAATCCAACGTCAGGTCCGTGGGTTATCAGCTCAGCGCTGGGGCATTCTGCGACGATCCGGTCGAAATTCGGAGTATGAGCAAGCGCCGGTGCGTTGGCACCGGTTTCGTCACGTTTTCCCCAGCCGTCTAGAATACAAAGGACTACTGGTTTCGGGGCGCTCATCTCAATTTTCCTCAATAACACGGTCTTGGCGTCTATTTATGTGGTCACGCCCCTAGGGTGAACCCTTTGACAGAAAAAAGCTCAGAATCCGGCGGTTTGACCGCAGTTTCGCTGAATTTAACCGCTACCAATCAATACTCCGGCTGCAAATACCAGCGCCCCGCCCAGAACAACCTGAAACGCGGCGCGGAAAAACGGGGTTTCCATGAATTTGTTCTGGATCCACGCAATGGCCCAAAGTTCGATGAATACGACGATGATGGCTGTGACCGTTGCGGTCCAGAAATCAGTGATAAGGTAAGGAAGCGCGTGACCCAATCCGCCAACAGTCGTCATGATGCCCGATGCAAATCCGCGTTTCGTCGGCGATCCACGCCCTGACAATTCGCCATCGTCAGATGCGGCCTCGGTGAAGCCCATCGAAATGCCGGCCCCAACGGATGCTGCCAGCCCCACAAGAAACGTTGTCCATGTATCCTGTGTCGCAAACGCCGTGGCAAAAATGGGGGCAAGGGTCGAAACAGACCCATCCATCAATCCGGCCAAACCGGGCTGGACCCATGTCAGAATGAATTGCCGCCGCTTTGTTGATTCCTCGGAATCGCGGCTTGCATCATCAAGGTGTTTGTCACCGTACCCGCCAGCTTTGTCCGAATGCGCCGCTTCGGCTGCGGCCAGATCGCCCAGCAATGCGCGCGTACTGGCGTCCGACGTTGCCGCCGCGGCTTTCAGGTAAAACTGTTCCGCCTGACGTTCCATCGCGGCGGCCTCTTCGCGGATGGTTTCAAGGCTCAGATTTTCGACAAGCCAAACGGGCCGACGGTTATAGAAACCGGCGACATGTTCGCGACGGATCAGGGGGATCACATCACCAAACCTGTCCTTGTGCTGGTCGATCAACCGATTGCGGTGGTCATCTTCTTCAACGGCCATTTCGTCAAAGATCGCGGCGGTGGCCGGAAATTCTTCGCGCAGGCGTTGCGCATAGCTTCGATATATCCGCGCATCGTCTTCTTCCGACGAAATCGCCAGAGCCAGAACTTCCTGTTCGCTCAGATCCGAAAACCTGCGTCGTTGAAACGTAAACCGCATCGGCCACCTCGCTTTCGTGAATAAGAATAAGCCATTGCAAATAAGCTTCAACCTGTCAGGGCGAGACTTATTTACCCTTGTTTGATGTCTACTGGCCAAGATATGGTTGGGACTGATTTTGCGAGGGGCAAAATGACCGACCTTAAACCCATCCTCAAAAAGGGAAGGAAGTTCGACCAAGTGTTGGACGCCGCGCGTCGTGCTTTCATGGAAGAAGGCTACGAAGGCACCAGCATGGACGATATTGCGACCCTCGCACAGGTGTCCAAAGCCACGGTCTATAGCTATTTCCCCGACAAGAATCTGTTGTTTATCGAAGCCGCAAAAGCGGAAATCGGGCGGATCACTCAAGAAGCTGAAGACTTTGCAATTCAAGCGGCCCCAATCGAAGTCGTGCTGAAATTCGCCGCACACGCGATTGTGCATTTCTACATGTCGCGCTTTGGCCAAAGCTTGTTTCGGGTGTGCGTTTCCGAAGCCGAACGGTTTCCCGAACTTGGGCGAACCTTTTACGAAGCAGGCGTGAAAAAGGGTCGTGACCGGTTAAGCCTTTATTTCTCGGATGAAACCGAACGCGGAACCCTGAACGTTGATGACCCGCTTCTGGCGGCTGATCAGTTTACAGAATTGTGCCGCGCGGACCTGTTTCAGCGGGTTTGCTTTGGACTGTCCGAAACAATCACATCCCAAGACATCGAGCGCGTAGTCAACGGTGCAATAGCCACGTTTTTGGCGCGTTACGGCGTAGATAAATGAGCAGATGATCAAGGACTTTTCCCAATTCATGCCAGCCGGATCGTCGTCTGACACTTCAAGTTCCGCTGCATCGGCGTTGCAAAAACTTGGCTGGCAGCCGTTTTTCAGCCAACAGGTCAATGCCGAGGATCTGGAAAACACGCCGCCTGTCCGTGTGGTGCGTGTGCACCGAAACGGCTGTTATGTGCAGGGTGATGGGATCGAAGAATTGATCCCCCCCGGGCCAGACGCAATCGTTGGCGATTGGGTACTTTATAACAAAGAATTACCTACAAGCAGCGAAGTGCTGGATCGCAAAAGCCTGTTCAAACGCCGCGCCCCGGGCCATGATCGGCGGTTTCAGGCGATTGCTGCAAACGTCGATACGGCGTTCATCGTGTCGTCCTGCAATCAGGATTTCAACGTTGCCCGTCTTGAACGTTACATCGCTTTGGCATTCGACGCCGATGTCGATCCGGTGATTGTGTTGACCAAGGCTGATCTCTGCGATGACCCCGCCGCTTATGAAAAACAGGCCAGCGCGATTTCGAACCGCGTTTTGGTTGTGCTTTTGAATGCCAAAAGCGCAGAGCCGGTCGAAAAGTTGGCTGACTGGTGCAAATCGGGTCAAACGGTTGCGTTTCTAGGGTCCTCGGGTGTTGGCAAATCAACCTTGGTCAATGCGCTGTTCGGTGAAGGCACCGCCGCCACATCCGGTATCCGCGAAGACGACGCAAGAGGCCGCCACACCACCACCAGCCGCCATTTACGCTTTACGCCCGACGGCTGCGCTGTTCTGGACACGCCGGGAATGCGGGAAATCCAGATGGCTGACGCCGAAGCCGGAATTGCCGATCTGTTCGACGACCTGACCGAACTGGCAAGCATGTGCAAATTCAACGATTGCAGCCACGAAGTCGAACCCGGCTGTGCTGTGCGCAAAGCGATTGAGGACGGAACCGTTGATGCGGCCCGCTATGCCCGCTGGCAAAAGCTGGCAGCCGAAGACAAGCATAACTCGGCGTCACTGGCGAAACGCCGCGCTGATGCGAAGACGTTTGGCAAGATGGTCAAAACGGCAGTGAAGCATAAGAAACGGTAAGCGGTCAGGCTTCGTCGAGATAGTTGTAGGTCATATCGCGAAAACTATCCGTCGGAAATATCCAGAGGATCTCAAGAGGGCAATCGCCGGTATTGATCAAGCCGTGCCTTTCGTTTTCCGGGATTTAGACAAAGTCATTTTCTCGCACGGACTGTGTTGTTCCATCAGGCAAATGCATGTGGCCCGTGCCCTTTTTGATCACGTAGAGTTCTTGTGGTTTATGCCTATGAGGCGGCAGTTTTCCTCCGATTGGAAGCACCAGACATCCAATCGACAACCCATGCGATGCCTGCTGGTCGCGATCTACCAGAAAGCAAAACCGAAGATCAGGGTCGGCACCCTGATCTATTTCGTCCTGTGAATGCTTGTGCCATTCGACCTGATCCAAGTTGCGGATGTAGACAGTTTCCATAGCCTCGCCCCCTTTTGAAACGAAATCGCCTACCGCATGTTTTATGCGATAGGCGATCTGTTAATTGCGATGATCCGACACTCTTGAACGAGCGTTGATCAAATCAGAACTCGACAACTGCGCGGATGGATTTACCCGCGTGCATTAGCTCGAAGCCTTCGTTGATCTCGTCCAAGGTCAGCTTGTGGGTGATCATGCTGTCGATCTCGATCTTGCCGTCCATGTACCAATCAACGAACTTAGGCACGTCGGTCCGGCCTTTCGCGCCGCCAAACGCTGTGCCCTTCCAGACACGGCCGGTAACCAGCTGGAACGGACGGGTGCTGATTTCGGCGCCTGCCGGCGCAACCCCGATGATGACCGAAACGCCCCAGCCACGGTGCGAGCATTCCAGCGCGTCGCGCATAACCTGAACATTACCGGTTGCGTCGAACGAATAATCCACGCCGCCGAACTGGTCTTTTTCAGTCTTGGTGATTTCGACAATCGCATCCACGGTGCTGTCAACTTTGGACGGATTCACAAAGTGGGTCATGCCGAATTTCTTCGCCATTTCCGCTTTGTCGTCGTTCAGATCAACACCGATAATGGTGTCAGCCCCTGCCATACGCAGACCCTGAATAACGTTTAGTCCGATACCGCCCAGACCGAAGACAGCCGCCGAAGATCCGATTTCAACGCCAGCCGTGTTGATCACCGCGCCGATGCCGGTAGTCACACCGCAACCGATGTAGCAAATTTTGTCGAACGGTGCGTCGTCGCGGACTTTCGCCAAAGCGATTTCCGGCAGAACCGTGTGGTTCGCGAATGTCGAACAACCCATGTAGTGATAGATCGGCGTGCCATCGAGCATGCTGAAACGGGTGGTTCCATCTGGCATCAGGCCCTGACCCTGTGTGCCACGGATCGCGGTGCAGAGGTTGGTTTTACCCGACAGGCAAGAATGACACTCGCGGCACTCAGGTGTGTAAAGCGGGATGACGTGATCGCCCGGTTTCAGCGTTGTGACGCCTTCGCCAACCTCCATGACGATGCCTGCACCCTCATGGCCAAGGATCGACGGAAACAGACCTTCGGGGTCCGCACCCGAACGGGTGAATTCGTCTGTGTGACAAAGACCTGTGGCCTTAACTTCGATCAGAACCTCGCCCGCTTTTGGGCCTTCAAGGTTCACTTCCATAACCTCAAGCGGTTTACCGGCTTCCAATGCCACCGCTGCGCGCGTCCTCATGAATTCTTCTCCCTTGGAAATAGTTTATCCCGGCCACACTGCCTTTTCCGCGCCCCTTGGATCAAGCCTTTTGCGCGGCAATTCTCTGCCTGTTTCCGGCAACGGGGGGACTCGACTCATGATCGGATACATGGCAATGAGAACATAATAGGAACATTTGCTACTACCATGCCCCACCGTCGTATCCTTTCGCTTTGGTTTGTGCGCCTTGGCGCCGAAAGACTGTTGCGCCATGCGGATGCGCTGCGGGACATGCCCTTTGCCGTGTTGCGCGACACTGGCCAGATGCAGGTGCTGAACTCGCTGTCCGATGTGGCCTCAGCGGCGGGCCTGCATCACGGCCAACCGCTGCGCGATGCGCTGGCCATGTGCCCTGAACTGATCACCCGCTTGCAAAACCCCCAAGCCGAGGCGGCGTTTCTGAATGTCCTGACCCGCTGGGCGGGGAAGTTTTCGCCTTGGGTCGCGACCATGCCGCCCGACGGGCTGGTGATTGATGTAACTGGCTGCACGCACCTGTTTGGGGGCGAAGAAAACCTGCTGAAACAGATCGAGGCGGAAACCACTGATCTGGGTCTCTCGGTCCGGATAGGGATCGGTGACACCCAAGGCGCGGCTTGGGCCTTGGCGCGGTTCGCGGGGGAACAGGCAGGCAGCCACCGATCCGGCGACGCCATCGAACAAGAAGCCCGCGCCACAAGATCCCGCGCCGCCAAGCGCCGCAACTGGGAACACGGCGGCCCGCGCCCTTCGCTGGCGCAGGCCACAGGGGGGCAGGGGCGCATCGCGCCACCCGGCAAATCCCACACGGCCCTGTCGCCGCTTCCCGTCGCAGCGCTTCGGTTAGAGCCCGAGATTGTCCAGCAACTTTCCCGTCTCGGATTGCGTCGGATCGGGGACCTAATCGGCCAACCCCGTGCGTCGCTGGCAAGGCGGTTTGGTAAAGGTCTGGTGCTGCGGCTTGATCAGGCGCTGGGGGCTGCGTCCGAACCGATCTCACCCGCCAAACCGCCGCCCCGCTACGCGGTCCGGCTGACCTTGCCTGATCCGATCGGGCTGGAAGATGACATCCTCGCCGGTCTCGACAGGCTGCTGCCCGCGTTGGCGGATCGGTTGGAGCAAGACGGTAAAGGTGCGCGATTGGTGCGGCTGCAGGCGTTTCGCACCGACCAATCCATGCAATGGATCGAGGTTGGTCTTGCCCGCCCCACCCATGCGCCGGATCGCATTCGGCCCTTGCTGGCGATGAAGTTCTCTGACCTCGACGCAGGCTACGGCATCGACATGCTGCGCCTTGAAGCGGTGCAGGTGGAAGCGATTTCGGACCGTCGCCCCGCAGGTCATCTGGATGCAGCCCTAGCCGCCCGCGAAAGGTTGGGGACCGAACGCCAGCTAGAAGACCTGACCAGCCGGATTGGCGCGCGTGTGGGGCTTGAACAAATCACCCGCCGCCACCCTGGCAATAGCCACATCCCTGAAAAAGCCGCCCAAACCCTTGCTGCTGCGTGGTCGGATCCGGCTAAGGACTGGCCCAAGCCCGCCACCCCGCGCCCTTTGCTGCTTTGGCAACCCGAACCGGTATCAGCGCCTGACAATCCACATCCCCCCGCCCAGTTCCGCTGGCGCAGACAAGACCTGACGCTTGCGCTGGCCACCGGCCCCGAACGCATCGCGCCGGAATGGTGGTTGGACGATCCCAATTGGCGCAGCGGCGTGCGGGATTACTGGCAGGTCATCACAGATCGCGGCGACCGGCTGTGGCTCTATTATGCCCACGGAGGCACCATGTCTTCGGGCTGGTTCTGTCAGGGTCAATTCGCCTGAACGCTTGATTTCGCGGCAAATCGCGGCAAAGCTGGGCCCATGAACATGCAGAGCTTTCCCGCCCCGCACATCTCGACACCGGAAACGGTGCATTTTCACCGACTTGAGCTTGGGGTCATCATGGGCCTCTACGGCCGGATGGTCGCTGCAGGCGAATGGCGGGACTACGGGATATCCGCGCTAAAAGACGCCGCCATCTTTTCAGTCTTCCGGCGCACAGCCGAACACCCGCTTTATCGCATCGAAAAACGCCCCAAACTGCGCAACCGGCAGGGGCAATACTGTGTAATTGGCATGGACGGGCAAATCCTCAAACGCGGACATGATCTGAAATCGGTGCTGAGGGTGCTGGAACGCAAACTCATCCGCGCCGTTGAGTAGAGCCTACAGCAAAGTATTTGAGTATTTTTGGAAAGATGAAAGCTGGCTGCTCTTCATCTTTCTATAAATACTTCCGGAGGCGTTAGCCTTTCAAGATATCGGGCAGCCCTTCCAACAAAGCTCTGATCCCCTGACCGACACCCCCTTTGGGGCGACCGGGTAACGCCGCAGGGTTCCAGCCGTAAATGTCAAAATGCGCGTAACGGGCGTTGCCCGCAAACCGGCGTAGGAACAGTGCTGCGGTAATCGAACCTGCAAATCCCCCCGCAGGGGCGTTGTCGAGGTCGGCAATCGCAGGTTCTACCATCTTTTCGTAAGGGTCGTGAAACGGCATGCGCCAAACGGGGTCTGCCGCTTTTGCGGCAGCGACGGCCAGACCAGCTGCGAAAGCATCATCGGAAAAGAAAGGCGCTAGGTCCGGACCGACAGCCACGCGCGCCGCCCCCGTCAGTGTTGCGATCGAGATCATCAGGTCAGGTTCACCCTCGGCCCCAAGTGCCAGCGCGTCAGCCAGCACAAGGCGGCCCTCTGCATCGGTATTGTTGATCTCGACCGTCAATCCGTTGCGTGCCGTCAGCACGTCTTGTGGCCTGAAAGCCGACCCATCAATGGCGTTTTCAACGGCTGGGATCAGGATACGCAACTGTATCTCAAGCCCCAGCGACATGATCATATGCGCCAGCCCCAACACATTTGCAGCACCGCCCATGTCTTTCTTCATCAATCCCATCGAGCTTCCGGGTTTGATGTTCAATCCGCCTGTGTCAAAGCAAACGCCTTTGCCCACCAAGGTCAGCTTGGGGCCATTCGACCCCCATGACATATCCAGCAACCTAGGCGCTTCGTCTGAAGCCCGACCAACCGCGTGGATCATCGGGAAGTTCTTATCCAGCAGCTCGTCCCCATGGGTAACCGCAATCGACGCGCCATGCTGACCTGCCAGATCACGGGCAGCGGCTTCTAGCGCATCAGGCCCCATATCGCTGGACGGCGTGTTGATCAGATCGCGCGCCAGTTTTTCGCCCTCGGCAGTCACTTCGATGCGCCTTGCATCCACGCCAGTTGGCGCGACCAGAGCGGCCTTCATCGCGCCGTGGGATTTGTATCGATCAAAACGGTAGCTTTGCAAAAGCCACCCCAAAGCTTCAACGCTGGCTTGATCCGCAGGTAATCCACTGGAGACTCGGTAGTCCCCCTTGGGCAGTTTCGCGGCCCCAGCTGCAAGGTGAAACCGGCCTCGGGACCGAGTGGCGGGTGTTCCGTACCCAATCAGCGCAATCTCAACAGACCCATCCGCCGAAGGCACCGAAACCGCTTGTCCGACATTGCCGGAAAATCCATGCGCTTCCACCCATGTTCTGACGCGCTCGGGCTGGCTGTCCAAAAACGCACTGACGGCGTTCATTTCAAGAACATAAAGTGGTATCGCATGGTCACTGTCGGGGACAAATTTCAGGCTCATATCTGGGTCCGTAAGAAGAGATTTGGCCAAAGCTACCCCAGCCACGGGTGAGGGCAAGCTGATAATGCGACGTTAGGTGACGGCAAAAAGCTCTCGAAAATCGGTGAATTACTGCGTATGAGCGTACAGAACTAAACGAGAGGAAGACGTCCTGTGCAGCACGCCAAGCCTATGCCCGCCTATCTGATTGAACGATATCACGGATGGAGCGAGACAACTTATCAAGAGAAGAAAGACCTGTTTCACAAGTTGGCCGATGAAGGTCAGCATCCCCCCGCTATGGTCATTGCCTGTTGCGACAGTCGCGTTCATGCGACGTCGATTTTCGGCGTGGATCAGGGGGACTTCTTTCTTCACCGCAATATCGCGAACCTTGTTCCACCCTGTGAATTGGATGGCGGCGCACATGGGACCTCGGCGGCGATTGAATACGCAGTCACTGCGTTAAAGGTTCAATGCCTGATCGTCATGGGTCATTCAAATTGCGGCGGTGTTCAGGGCTGTTTGGATATGTGTTCAGGTCACGCGCCGCAGCTGGAAGAGCAGACCAATTTTGTCGGCCGTTGGATGGACAATCTTCGCCCCGGCTACGAGCGTGTAAAAAATATGGAACGCGGGCCGGAACAGAGCCTTGCTTTGGAAAAGGTGGCGGTTCTTGTTTCGCTTGAAAACCTGATGACATTTCCGTTTGTTGCTGAACGCGTCAACGCAGGTAATCTGACGTTGCACGGTCTTTGGTACGATATCCGTGACGGCGTTGTTGAAAGCTACAACGCCGAAACCGACCGGTTTGAAACGGTCTGATTAAAAGACAAACTCTCCACACGCGTCACCTGAAAGGGTGGCGCGGATGATCGGTTTACCAAGCTTACCCGACAATTCGACCAGCGGTTTGCCCAAAAAGCGGCCGGTGCAAATGCCTGCCCTGTGGTCAGTATCGACCAAAGTCAGGTGGCCATCTTTGATGGACAGTCCAAAGCCGATGCATTCCAGAGATTCGGCCAGTTCGCTCCAGCTTTTTGCGGTTTCGAACGCAGGCAGAACCAACCCTCTAAGCAGAACAGCTGATTCCAAATCTGGATGGTGATCGCCGTCATGAAGCCAATGGACCGGTTCAACAGCCGCCTGTGCCTTGAAATTCCCGAGATGTTCCATAATCCGAGTCCTTCTCTGATATGGAAACAATCCCCCGCAATTCTGCCGACAATACGACCGGTCAGAGACAATCCGAGGGCTATTGGATGGAAAAAGGGCACCGGTAAAACCGATGCCCTTGGTACTCGTTAAAAAACAACTAAAACTAGTTACTCAAAAAAAGGTGCCGAAAATGTCGGCGTATTCACGCGCTGAACCGAGGGGGGAGCGTTCAGTGGCGTACTATGTTGAAGCGTGCTTCCAGTTGGGCGGAGGGGAACCCGAGAAAGCTGCATGTACAAATTTCAACATGACTGTGGCAATCATGAAGGCGCACGGTGGCACCGTCAGTCTTTAAATAAAACCCTTTATTTTTTAGGCGTTTTGAGATGTCCGACCAGCTTGAGGCATCTGAAAAATCCTCGTGCAAGTGCATGCGCAACAGGGCTGCGGTCTCGACGTCAAGCGAACGGACAATCCGTGAGCTTGACCAGGCGCTTTCCTGGAAACTGTCATAAACCACTGGGGTGGCGTCTTCGAATTTCTGATTGGCAAACATGGTAGACCTCGTGTTCAAAAGTGATGAGATGAACTTAGCGATACCGTCTTCACAATGTCAGACCCGCAAAAGCACAAAACCCGCCTCTTTCGGGGCGGGTCCTGTAGCCTAAAGGATAGGATTCGGGGGTAGTTAACCCTTTTTCAGCACTTTCCTGCCCAAGACCTCGGCGATTTGTACTGCGTTTAAAGCAGCACCCTTGCGTAGGTTGTCGGACACGCACCACAGGTTCAGGCCGTTCTCGATCGTGCTGTCCTGACGGATGCGGCTAATGAAAGTCGCATAGTCGCCGACGCATTCGATCGGAGTCACGTAACCACCGTCTTCACGCTTGTCGATCACCATGACGCCCGGTGCTTCACGCAGGATGTCGCGGGCCTCGTCTTCGTCTAGGAAGTCTTCGAACTCGATGTTCACCGCTTCTGAGTGGCCAACAAAGACCGGTACGCGAACGCAGGTCGCGGTGACTTTGATCGACGTGTCGACGATCTTCTTGGTCTCGGCAACCATCTTCCATTCTTCTTTGGTCGAGCCATCGTCCATGAAGCTGTCGATATGCGGGATCACGTTGAACGCGATCTGCTTGGTGAACTTGTTCTCTGGGAACTCAGATGTCGGGTTGTAGATCGACTTGGTCTGGTCCCACAGTTCATCAATGCCCTCTTTGCCAGCGCCGGACACGGACTGATAGGTGCTGACAACCACGCGCTTGATCGTCGCGCGATCATGCAGGGGCTTTAGCGCCACAACCATTTGCGCGGTTGAACAGTTCGGGTTGGCGATGATGTTCTTTTTCGAATAGCCGTGGATCGCGTCGGCGTTCACTTCAGGAACGATCAGCGGCACGTCCGGATCGTAGCGGTAGAGCGACGAGTTATCGATCACCACGCAACCAGCCTTGGCGGCGACTGGGGCGTATTTCTTGGTCGCATCCGATCCGATAGCGAAAAGCGCGATGTCCCACCCAGAGAAATCGAATTGCTCGATGTCCTGAATGGTCAAGGTCGTATCGCCAAAGCTGACTTCTGTGCCGAGCGAACGGCGCGATGCAAGCACAGCCATTTCGTCTACAGGAAACTCGCGTTCAGCGAGGATGTTCAGCATTTCGCGGCCTACATTGCCTGTAGCGCCTGCGATGACGACTTTGTAACCCATCGGGGGTTCTCCTTTATTAAGCCGGATGACGCGCTGGGGTTCAGCGCTGAGAGTCGAGGCTCTCGCGCCGAGGCATTAAAGCAATGTGCCGAAATGGGAAAGGGTAAGTAACCAAAGAAGCTGGCAGGGCCTGTGGGGACAGGTCGCGGGAATAATGTCGCAAATTGATCGAAGTGATTTAGAATTCACCATCGACTGTTAGTCGAGGTAACGGGGGGCCAGACAAATGACCGAAACAGCAAGCAACTTTGTTGGAAGTATTCCAGAAAACTACGACACTCGTCTTGGGCCCAATATATTTGTTGACTACGCGGCTGACATCGCTGCCCGTGTGGCAGGCTGTAATCCGTCGTCGGTGATCGAGCTTGCAGCAGGAACCGGTATCGTAAGCCGAGAACTGCGCAGCGCATTGCCGGATAGCACCCATCTGACAGTGACAGATCTGAACGCGCCTATGTTAGAGCTTGCCAAGGCAAAGTTCGCGTCGGGCGAACAGGCCGAATTCCAACCCGCAAACGCGCAAGAGCTACCTTTTGACGACAACAGTTTTGACGTCGCCATATGCCAATTCGGCTTGATGTTCTTTCCTGACAAGCAAGCCTCATTTGCCGAGGTTGCCCGTGTGTTAAAACCGGGTGGAACCTATCTGTTCAACACTTGGGGCACGCTGCACGAAAATCCGTTTTCAGAAATTGCAGATGGCGTCGCCCGAGAAGCGTTCCCCTATGATCCACCCATGTTCTACAAGGTTCCGTTTTCTTATCATGACGCCCAAGCGGTCCAGTCTGACATGAAGGCCGGCGGGTTGACCGAGACAAGTCACGAACAGGTTAATATCGAGAAGACGATCGTCGACATCGCGGAATTTTCCAAAGGATTGGTATTTGGCAATCCGCTGATAGATGAAATTGAAAATCGAGGAGGTGCCTCTGCCGACGACATCGCAGATCAGATCGAGCGTCAAATGAGCAAAGCGTTTGGAACCGACCCGTCTGTCATGCCGCTTGTCGCGCATGTGTTTTCTGGGAAAGCGCCTTAGACTAACGAACCGCGTTTAGTTAATCTCAAACCCGCGTTTGCGCATTTCAGCGCGGATGTTGAAAATGCTGTTCTTGATCGAAGCTGACATGTTGATCTTTGACAAAGCGATTGCAGTTTGCTGGCCTGCGCCGTCGATCACGACCCATTGGCGCAACTGCAGTGGCGATGTATCAAACACCAGACTGATATAGCCGTATTGCGCGAATTTCGGGTCCTGCACATTGAGGATCGTGAATTCACCGCTTTCCATCAGATGGGTTTCAAAACGGGTGCCAGCCAGATCCACATCTCGGCCAATCACGGGGGCAATCGGGGTTTGGCCAACTGGGAACCGGAATGGCGGTTCGTTGGAAAGTGGGTCAAACACCGCGACCTGACCGCCGCCGATCAGAACCAGCGGTGTGTTGGTGCCGTGATATTCAAATCGCACTTTGCCCGGACGTTTCAGATACATCGTTCCGTTCATCCGTGATCCGTCAGGATTATACTGAACAAAGTCCGCCGACACGGATTTCATCGTATCCAGATAATCCGATATCTGATCAAGCGTTGCAGGTCCTGCTATGGCTTGAACTGCAGAGGCGACAAATACAAAGGCGGCGGTAACGAGTTTTTTCATGGCACCCATCTAAGGTTTCGGGGTGGAAGGCATCCACCCCTGCGTTCTCACATCTTCGCGATACGGCGTCTTATTGCTCAGGCACCAGAATCTCGCGTTTGCCGACGTGGTTGGCGGGGCTGACAAGACCTTGGTCTTCCATCTGCTCAACCAAGCGCGCGGCTTTGTTGTAACCAATAGCCAGTTTGCGCTGGATATACGATGTCGAGCATTTGCGATCCTTTATCACAATTGCCACCGCAGTATCGTAAAGCGCGTCTTCGCCATCCGTGTTGCCACCAAGACCAAGGACAAGGTCAATGTCGCTTGATTTGTCATCGTCCGGTCCGTCAACAACGCCACCGATGTAGTCAGGTGGTCCGTAGGCTTTCAGGTGGTTGACGATTTCCTCAACCTCTTCATCCGAACAGAACGGACCGTGGACGCGGGTGATTTTCGCACCGCCAGCCATATAAAGCATATCACCCATGCCCAGAAGCTGTTCAGCGCCCTGTTCACCAAGGATCGTGCGGCTGTCGATTTTTGAGGTCACTTGGAACGAAATCCGAGTTGGGAAGTTCGCTTTGATCGTGCCGGTGATCACATCAACCGACGGGCGCTGGGTGGCCATGATCAGGTGTATACCAGATGCCCGCGCCATCTGCGCCAGACGCTGAATGCAGGCTTCGATCTCTTTACCAGCGACCATCATCAGGTCGGCCATCTCGTCAACGACGACAACGATGTACGGCAGAACCTCGGGCTTGAATTCCTCGGTCTCGAAAATCGGATCGCCGGTTTCTTCGTCAAAGCCGGTCTGAACGGTGCGGCTGAACAATTCGCCTTTGGCAATTGTGTCGCGAACACGGCCGTTATAGCCTTCGATGTTGCGCACGCCCATCTTGGACATCTTGCGATAGCGGTCTTCCATTTCACCGACGACCCATTTCAGGGCGACAACCGCCTTCTTAGGGTCAGTCACAACGGGGCTAAGTAGATGAGGGATGCCGTCATAGACGCTGAGTTCCAGCATCTTGGGGTCAATCATGATCATCCGGCATTCTTCCGGTGTCAGCTTATAAAGCAGCGACAGGATCATGGTGTTGATCGCGACCGATTTACCGGAACCGGTTGTACCTGCAATCAAAAGGTGAGGCATCTTGGCGAGGTTGCCGACAATAGCGCCTCCACCGATGTCTTTACCAAGCGCGAGCGGCAGGCGCATGTTGCTGTCGCCAAAGTCTCGGCTGGCGAGGATTTCGCGAAGCACCACCATTTCGCGACTGGCGTTTGGCAGTTCGATACCGATCACGCTGCGACCAGGCACGGTAGAGACACGGGCTGACAGTGCCGACATCGAGCGGGCAATGTCATCAGACAGGCCAATCACGCGGCTGGCTTTGACGCCTGCGGCTGGTTCAAGTTCGTACATCGTCACAACAGGACCCGGGCGAACGCTGACAATCTCGCCCTTAACGCCGTAGTCATCCAGCACGTTTTCCAACATGCGGGCATTTTCTTCGAGCGCTTCGTCAGACAGATGATGCCGTTCAATGCTCATTGGATTGCGCAACAGGCTTAGCGGTGGCAGCTCAAAATCAGACGCCTTTTCGTCAAACTGTAGGCTCGGCTGATCTTCGGCCTTGGCGCGACGCGACGGTTGGGTCTTTTTGACTGGCGCGTGCTGCACAACCTTCTTTGCTTCGGGCATCGGCACAGGCTGTGGCGCAATGCGGCGCACAGGCGCTTCGTCAATAACTGGCTCAAGCAGGTCTTCCTGTTCAACAGGCTGCGCTGCGCGCATCAGTGGAGGCTCGACCGGGTGAAACCCGCTTGGTTCTTCGACCAGAGGCGCGTGATCCGCGCCTTCGGCGATCATCGGACCTTCGGGGCGAACGCGCGTCTGGATCGCCTGCGCGATCTTGGCGCGAATGCGGTCGCTGCCACCAGTTTCATCGACTGGTCCGTCAAAGGTATTTGCAATCAGTTCCGGCTCGGGCATGTCTTCCTGCCCCCGACCGGTGAGAGATGACATCAAACCACGCAAGCCGCCCGACTTTGGACGCTCTAGCATTGGTTCAATGTGGTCGGGTTCTTCCGCGTAATCATGGCGGAAAATCGCAGCAACCGAAGGCTCGCCTGTATCAACGACGTGCTCTTCTTGTTGTACGCGTGCGTCACGGCGTTCTGCTGCTTGGGTTCGCATCGTTCCTGCGGCTGCAATGGTTCCCGTAGCACCCTGTGCCAACCACGATCGGGTTTGAGCATAACTAAGGATGACGCCGACGATTAGGAAATAGCCAAAGCGGATAATCTCAAAGCGGGTAAAGCCAAGAACAAAGGCCCCGGTAATGGTCAGGGCAACACCAAAGATCAACGACATCAGCTTGATGCCAACTGCGTCAGAAATTGGCAAAATGTTCAAGACAACACCTGCAACGGTGTCGCCGAATAACCCACCAAGACCGTAGTTCTGTTCCCAGCCTGCGCCGGGGGTCAGGGACGATGCGTAAAGCGCGAAAACGGCAATCCCGATGGGGAAAAAGATGATACGGCTTAACAGGCGGTCAGCGCCGTAATGTGTGGCAAAGCGCATGCCCCAGACGATGAATCCAGCGGCGATACCCCAGCTGGCCTTGCCGATAATCATATAAACCGGTGCAGCAATTGCTGCTCCTATCGGTCCCATCCAGTTGCGGACAGGGGCGTCGGTGGCGGACATCCAGCTTGGGTCTTCGGCCGAAAAGCTTGCTAGCATCAGGGCGAACATCACCCCGACAGCGATCATCAATAAGCCCAACAATTCGCGCCCGCGTTTTGCGATAGCTTCTTGGATTGTTGCATCCAATAGCGGGTCGCGTCTGGTTTGATATGCCATTTCCTACCTCAGTTCTTATCCGTAAATGCAGTCGCGGATGTTCTCTAACCCGCGCCGCATTTCGTTTTTTGGGGCCACCATTGCGACCCGAATGTAATTCTTGCCCGGATTTCCTTGCGTTGTTTCCTTGGCCAAATAGGCCCCAGGTAACACACGCACGCCGGTTTCTTTCCACAGCTTCAACGCTGCTTCTTCGCCGTCATCGACCGGCAGCCAAAGCATGAAGCCCGCCTGCGGAGACATGTATCCGTTAATCCCGCGGAACACCTCGTCGGCGATCTCGTATTTTTCTTGGTAAAGCTTGCGGGACGCGACGACGTGGTCCTCATCCGCCCAAACGGTTTCGGCTGCGCGTTGCAATGGAAGCGGCAAAGGTGCCCCTGAATAGGCCCGTAGCTGCTTCATCGCCGCGATGGATTTTGGCCCACCAGCCGCAAACCCAGACCGCAGACCGGGCAGGTTTGAGCGTTTTGAAAGCGACTGGAAAATTGTTACCCGTTCAGGATCAACACCTAATTCCTTGGCAACAGTCAGCGCCCCGACCGGAGGATCCTCACGGTAAATCTCGGAGTAACACTCGTCCGCAAAGACGCGGAAATCGTATTTCCCGGCCAGCGTGAGCAGTTCTGCCCAATAGTCATAACTCGCCACCGCGCCTTGAGGGTTCGCGGGCGAGCACATGTAGACGACTGCAGTCTGGGCAAGGGTTTCTTCCGAGAGAGAAGCAAAATCCGGTAGGTGCCCGGTTTCTTCGGTGGCGGGAACAAACACAGGTTCTGCGTTCACCGAGATCGAGGCAATCATGTAAACCTGATAAAACGGATTCGGAATCAACACGTTAGGCCGCTTGCCGTTCTTAAGTTCAGGGCAAAGTGCCATCGCAGCGTTATAAAGACCTTCGCGCGTGCCATTCAAAGGCAACACCTGCGTCGCTCCGTCAATCGGCACGCCATACCGCCGCTCAACCCAAGCCGCGATCGCCGCCTGAAGCTCTGGCGTTCCGTCATTGGGGGGGT
>CAYZAY010000029.1:0-26673 GCA_964476515.1 uncultured Rhodobacterales bacterium | reverse complement strand
AATCGAACCCGCAAACTCTCGTTATGAACGAGGGACCAGCAGGGGGCAGGTCAGGGCGTCTACGTCTGTGATAAGTACGTTAAACGCCTTGCTCGAAGTATTCATGCTGTTTTGTAAACTCGAAGATTGCTGCCGGACAACACAATCACAATCTCAGAAGATCTTGAAGTCTTAGTAAACAACTTAACTCGAAATTTGATCGCCGTATGAAGGTGACGCAACAAGTCAACTTAGAAGGCGATGGTAAAAGTAGGTTACATATCCATCCCCCACCCCGCCGGGCAGCCCCCGACCGCCCCCATGGGCGGGGGCTGCCCTTTGAGGATATGTCACCGAACCAAAATCAAATCCGCATCCGTGGCACGTCGTTCGGGTCCAGCTTCAGTTCTATCAGCGTGGGCACCTTCACCCCGTCCAGCTTCTCTAACGCCGCCGTCAGCTCGTCCATCGAGGTGACTTCAACGCCCACCCCGCCCAGTGCGGTGGCGGTTTCGGCGAACGAGGGCCATTCGAACAGCGACAGGCTCGGGTCCATTTTGCGGTCCAGAAACTGGATGTGTTCCGCCCCGTAGGCGCTGTCATTCGCCACGATCACAGTCAGGTTTAGCCCCAGACGCACCGCTGTGTTGAACTCGTTGATCCCGCCCATCATGAAGCCACCGTCGCCGGTGAACAGCACCACAGGGCGGTCGGGGGCCGCGATGCCCGCGCCGATCGCCTCTTGCAGGCCTTGGCCGATGGCACCGAAGTTGGCAGTCATCACATTGCTGCGCGGATCGGGCACTGACATGCGGCACCAAACCTCTGTCATGAAGCGCCCGCCATCAGTGACAAGGATGCGGTCTTTGGGAAAGCGCCCTTCCAGTTTTTCCAGTGCTTGGACGAAGTTGATGTACCCCTCGCCGGATTTATTAGCGCTGACGGGGTGTTCTGTCAGCGTGGCAGAATCCAGCTCCTTGGTCCAGCCGCTTGGCGGGATTTCCGCCTCGTTCAGCCACCATGTGATGGTGTCCGCCGTGCGTCCCGCATCAGCCACAAGGGCGGCGTCTGGGTGAATGCCGCCACCAATGGCACGCGGGTCCACGTCGATCTGGATGATCCGCTTGTTGGTCATCAGCTTGCCGTTGTCGGTGGTGAAATCGTGCAGGGCAGTGCCGAAGCAGACGATGCAGTCGGACTTGGCGATCAGGTCATAGGCGGCAGGGGTCGAGAGGGTGCCGAAGATGTCGATGTTATAGGGGTGGTCGTTGAAGAGCCCCTTGGCTTTCAGGGTGGTGGCAAGCGGGGCCTCTAGCCGGTCGGCCAGCGCGATGATCTGGTCTTTGGCGTCGATGGCACCGCCTCCAGCCAAGATCAGAGGACGGCAGGCCGAGGCGATCATGCCGATGGCTTCGTCCAGAATATCGCCTTCGGCCACGCCACCGGGGGCGGTGAACACGTCAAGTACGTGGTGTTCGTGGGTGACTTCTTCCCACATGAAATCGGCGGGCATGTTCAGCACAATCGGGCGGCGTTCGACCTGCGCACGGTAAAAGGCACGCGCCACATCACGGGACGCAGTTTCAGGGGTGCGGAGTTGTTCGAAACCGGCACCGGTGGCTTTCACAACTTCGCGCTGGTCGATCCCTTGCAGGTGGCGAGGCATCGAAACTGGAGTGTCGCCTGCCAGAACAACGATGGGGGTGTGGCCGCGCACGCCTTCGGTCAGGGCGGTCATGCAGTTGGTCAGCGCGGGGCCGTGGGTCACGGTCGCCACGCCGACATTGCCGCTGACATGGGCATAAGCCAGCGCCATCAGAACCGAACTGGCTTCGTGTGCCGAGGGAACAAAACGACCGCCGCAATTACGCACGAAGCTGTCGACCATAAACAGATTTGCATCCCCCATCAGCCCGAACACGGTGTCGGTGTGATGATCGCAAACGGCTTGGGCAATGGACTGATAGGTGTAGGTCTTGGTCATTTTGGCGCGGTCCTGAAATTGAGTACCTACCTGAAATATATCATGCACTGCGCGAGGTGTGCGCAAACCCTTCCGATTTAGGGGCCTTTATGTGAACATTTGCGCATACATCTGCCAAAATATGCAATTATCACGTATTGTTTCGGAAATGTCCGCGACTTTATCCCGTCTGTTTTTGAAGCCAGCGAATAAAGCTGGCAACGGGTTCACGCGGCGAGCGTTCTCTTGGGACGATGTGAAATACGCCGCAACGGGGGTCTGCAAATAGTTCAACCAGTTCGCCCGAGCTTAATTCGCGTTCGATCCATTGACGCACTGTATACGTAACCCCGTCCCCACGCGTGACCGCATCCATTATCAGATTGCCGGGCATATGGGTAATCATCGGCGGCCGGTCTATCGTGGCGTTGTGCCGCCGGAACCAGTCGCTGACTTCGTTGGTGCCCAGCTCCTGAAGCCAAGGAAAATGAAGCAGGTCGGAAGGGCGTTCGACAGGGTTGCCCGCCAACAAAGAAGGGTTTGCCACGACCACCAGATCGACCTCTAAAAGGATGTCTGCATCTTCGGGTAGGTCGGTGTGAAAATTGTAACGGATCGCCAAATCAATTTCGGCTTGGTCCAACGAAACAACCTGCCCCGTTGGGTTGAGCATCAGATTCACTTCGGGGTGTTGATTGTGAAACGCCCCGAGTTTCGGCATCAACCATTTCATGGCAAATGCCGGAGAGGTCGTAACCTGAACATGCTTGGACAGGCTGGCGGTTCTTAAGTTCTCAACGCCGCTTTGGATTTGAGAGAATGCAGCCGTCAGATTGTTCGCCAAAACCTTGCCATCACGACTTAGCGCGACGCCCCTGCCGGACCGTTTCACAAGGCTTTGTCCGACATGGGCCTCCAGCGCCCGTATCTGTTGCATGATGGCAGCTGGCGTGACGTTTAGCGCGCGCCCCGCTGCGGAATACGAAAGATGCTCAGCGACAGCCGTAAATGCGCGCAGTGAGCTGAGTGAAGGAAGCTTTTGCCAGTCCATATATTAGATTTTCTAATAGTTAGAATATATTTGTGACTGGCATTTTATTCTGCATTGGTCAAGTAATAGAGGGCGAGATTGCTACTTAGGTTGGCACGAACCACGCCAAACATCAAAGTACGCCTAATAGATTATCGCTGTAAGTGGAGATACGTGACATGGCAGATGACAACAGCCTTACCGGCGGATGTTTTTGTGGGGCGGTTTGATACAAAATCGAAAAGGACCCGACTTACGTCGGCAATTGCCATTGTCGGGACTGTCAAAAAGCAATTGGCGCTGCAGTGGTGACTTGGTTCGGCGTTGAATACGAAAACTTTCACGTTACCAAAGGGACGATCACTCGGTGTGAGACATCACCGAGTATTCAGCGCGGGTTTTGTGGGCGGTGTGGGACTTCTCTGACATTTGGCGGCGAAGGCTGGAACGAGTTGGGGGTTACGGCGGCGTCGCTGGATGATCCTTCAAAGGTAACGCCTGCGTCCAATATTTATCTCGATCATCGACAGCCGTGGCAGCCCTTCGACAGGGCCCTGCGGAACTATCAGAAATTTCCATAAACTAAGGGGAATACTTATGACAAAAGCTTATTCATATCACTGCAAAGATTGCGAAGGCATGGAGGCCTGGCCGGGAAGCGTTGTGGCAGAAACCCACGAAGAGCTTTGGGAGTTGATCGGCCATCACGCCCGTATTGCGCATGGTGAAAATGCCGATGACTGGGATGATGAAACCGTCGCCTACCTGAAAACCTTGATCAAAGAGGTCGAGGTGAAGACCGGAGGATAGCCCTGTGATTGTCAAATCCTTAGGGGATGTGCTTGGAACCAAAGAAGAGGCGCACGGCGACAAGTGGCACAGCATGCGTCTTCTTCACGCCGAGGATGCCATGGGGGTTACCCTTGCCGACGGCGTACTCGAAGCGGGGTTTGAGATGGAGCTATGGCAGAAAAACCATCTTGAGGCTTGTTACTTTATCGAAGGGGAAGGGACGGTCGAAGAATTGGACAGTGGCACTGTCCACAACATCCGACCAGGAACGCTTTACGCGATGAATAACCATGACCGGCACCGCATCAAAATTACAAAGCGGGCAAGGGTGATCTGCACATTTTCACCGGCTTTAACAGGCGATGAGGTGCATGACGAAGACGGCTCACTGTAAAGAAAGCGCCCCGCGGGGCGCTACTGTCCGTCTAGCGGCTATTCGCCCGCACATCGGCGAACGACAGCAGGCGCTTCCTATCTTCGTCCCACAAATTTAGGCGTACACTCGCGAAGCTGTCGCGGATTGTCATCTGGTTCTTGCCCGCCAGCTCTGTGTGGTTTCGCAGAACCTCGGGCAGTCGGTAGAACGGGATACGGCTATAGAGATGGTGGACGTGATGAATGCCAATGTTTGCGCTTAGCCACTGAAGGGCTTTCGGCAATAGGTAGTGAGAGCTACCATTCAAAGCGGCGTCATGGAGCTGCCAATCTTCTTCGGATTCCCAATGCGCGTTTTCGAACTGGTGCTGAACATAGAACAGCCAAACGCCCGCGGTTCCTGCAAGCAGCGTGGTTGGCAGGAATATCAAAACGATAGGCATCGCCCCGCCAAAATAGAGCATCAAGCCCAGAGCAACAAAGATGCCCAGATTTGTGCCCATCGCACTTACCCAATATTTTGCGCCAGCCATAAAGCCGAAAGGCAGGCGGTTTTGCAGATAAAACAGGTATCCCGGCCCCAAACCAAACAGAATGATCGGATTTCTATAGAGCTTGTACAAAACGCGATTAAGCGGGGTCAGCTCGTTAAATTCTGCAACGGTCATGGTGTAGACGTCGCCAATGCCACGGCGACCAAGGTTGCCCGAACTACTGTGGTGAATGGAGTGCGACCGTCTCCAGACATCATAGGGCGTCAGGGTTAGCACACCGATCACACGGCCGATCCAGTCGCTTACGGTGCGATTGGCAAAGAATGATCCGTGTCCGCAATCGTGCTGGATAGCAAACAACCGAAGCAGAAACGCTGCATTGACGGTCGATATTCCAAGCGTCAGCCAATAGCTGTAGGACAGAGACCACCATGCAAGTGCCCAAAGCAGAATGAATGGCGCAACCGTAATGCCAAGCTCGTACGAGCTTCGAAGCGCACTCGGTTCTCGGTATTGCGCAAGAACCTTGACCCAATCTCTGGACGAGCGCGTTTCGTTTGACTGAGATGTCGTCTTAGATTGATCGAGCATGTGCCTGCTTTGTATGAGTTCTGAATTGGCTTTTATACGAAGTTCAGAAAATTGGGAGCGACAATTTCAAATAACGCAAAAGAACTGGATTATCGCTGATCGCACTTGGTCTCTCGCATAAAAAAACGCCCCGTTGGGGGCGTTCTTGGCGGTTTGCATTATCAGGGTCGCTTAGCTTTCGCTCAGCGCAACCTTCATATCTGTCACCTGATAGATGACCTCTCCGTCGGCTTCGACGATGCCGTTGGCGACGCCCATAGTCAGGCGGCGGGTCGATAGGGCTTTGGTGAAGTCGACCTTATAGGTCAGCATTTTGCGGTCAGGGCGGACCATGCCGGTCAGTTTGACTTCGCCGACGCCAAGCGCATAGCCGCGACCCAGCCAGCCGCGCCAGCCCAGGTTGAAGCCGGTCAGTTGCCACAGGCCGTCAAGACCAAGACAACCGGGCATAATTGGGTTGCCCGGGAAGTGGCAGTCAAAGAACCAAAGGTCAGGCGTGATATCGAACTCGGCTACCACGTGGCCTTTGCCGTGTAGGCCGCCGTCGCCGGAAATCTCGGTGATCCGGTCCATCATCAACATCGGAGGGGCGGGAAGCTGGGCGTTTCCGGGGCCAAACAATTCGCCATGGGCGCATTTCAGAAGGTCTTCCTTGTCGAAGCTGGTTGGATAATCGGCCATGCAGGCTTGTTCCTTTTGTCATATATGCGTTTGCCCACCTGTATCATCGCCCTCTGCGCGAGAGCAAGAGCGGCTCTTGACCGACGGGCGATGGTGTCTTACCGAAATTAGATTGAAAATCACTCGCAACAGGCCATATAGTTGCCATTAGCTAAGAAGAAGCTGGAACCATGAGCCCAGAAGCAAACAGAAACGGCACCAAGTGGCTATCCTCGAAGGGACTGAGGCCGACCCGTCAACGGGTTGCTTTGGCGTCTTTGCTGGTTGGTGACGGGCAGGATCGCCATGTGACGGCCGAAACGCTTTTCGCTGCAGTTAAAGAAAACGGCGAACAGGTTTCGCTTGCGACGGTCTATAATACCCTGCGTGCTTTCTGCGATGCCGGATTGATGCAGGAAGTCACAGTTGATGGCGCGCGCAGCTATTTCGACACGAACACTAGCGACCATCCCCACTTCTACTGGGAAGACGACGGGTTCCTGACCGATGCACCGAAAGAGCAGTTGGAAATCAGCCGTTTGCCCGATGTTCCAGACGGGGCCGAACTCGCGTCTGTGAACGTGGTCTTGCGTCTTCGCAAATCCAAATCCTAAGGCTAAATCCATGAAAGCTGTTTGCTACTCTGCGTTCGGAGCCGCCTCTGACGTTTTGAATATTATTGATGTTCCAACCCCTAAGCCCGCCGTGGGCGAGGTTTTGGTTCGTCTGACATTTTCGGGTGCCAATCCATCAGACGTAAAAGCCCGCGCAGGTAGCAGACCGGGCGTCACCAAGCCTCCGTTCCCGCAGATTGTTCCGCATTCCGATGGCTCAGGGGTGATTGAGGCCGTTGGCGACGGTGTTGATCCGTCGCGGATCGGTGAGCGTGTCTGGATATGGAATGGTCAGTGGCAAAGGGCCTTTGGCACCTGCGCTGAATACATTTGCTTGCCAAGCCAACAGGCTGTGGTTTTGCCTGACAATACCTCGGACGAGGTTGGGGCCGTGATGGGCATTCCCGGTTTGACGGCAGTTCATACGGTATTGGGTGCCGGGCCTGTTGACGGCAAATCAGTTTTGGTCAGCGGTGGCGCTGGCATGGTCGGCCATCTGGCGGTGCAGGTTGCCAAGGCTTCTGGGGCCAAGGTGATTGCCACGACTTCGCCTGCGAAATCTGACATTGCATATGAATGCGGGGCGGACGCGGTTCTTGACTATCGCGCTCCTGATCTTGCTGCTCAGATCATTGAAGCAAACGATGGCAAACTGATCGACCACGCGGTCGAGCTGGAATTTGGCATGAATATCGCGATGCTGACCGAAGTTATGGCCCCTAATAGCCGGATATGTGCCTACGGATCGGCGCTAGCTCCTGCGCCAGAAATTCCGTTCATGAACCTGATGTTCAAGGCGATTACCGTGGAAATGGCGCTGGTCTACATTCTGACTGACGAACAAAGAGAACGCGCCGTAGGGCACGTCACATCGCTTCTGCAAGCCGGAGTCCTGAACCCACGGATCGCACCGGTGTTTGACATGGCCAACGCTGCTAAAGCGCATGAAGCCGTCGAGACCAACACCCGCGACGGGGCCGTTTTGGTACGTGTTGGTTAGGTTTAAGTGTGGTATCGCGCTTTCTAATCGGAAATATCACGCGGGCTGAGAAGCTGCACCGCTATTTTGCCCGATAAATGTGTGATCTAGCAGCTTTCACATCCCATGGCGCGGGTTGGCTTTACGGGCCTATATCCATTCCCCAAAACGCGGCTCATCCCTCCTTGGACATCTACGACTGACCAGTTGACCCGTTTCGCAACTTTTCGCGCAGCGCGCGACGAACGGTTTCCAGAGCGGCAAATCAAAGCCAGTTTTTGACCACTCGCAAGTCTGGGTCTGATTTCGTTCAAGAAATTTTCCGGAGATCCGAACGTCAGAAGATGCGCACCTTTGATCACTCCGGTTTCTTTCCATTCGTTAGGGGTTCGAATATCAACCACGTAGTACTCACTGGCAGAGGCCAGCTTCTTTCCGGACAAGTCCTCGACAGCCAAGTTTTCAGGCGGATTTAGCTTTGCGTAGAAGTTAAGTGCCATTCTCGCGACAATGAACGCCGCGACGAAGATGAAAACTGTTTGCCAAGACATCATGCTTGCCCCTGAAATTTGAACGCTCTTTTGCGCCACAGGGTGATGTAATATTCCAAATATGGAATATTGCAAGACAGCGATCAAGAAAATGTATTGCCACACCGCGGTTTTGCAATGCTGGCGCCATTACTGGACCACGGCTTTCCTTTAAAACCACTGCCCCGGTTCCATCAGTCCCAGATCCATAAGCTGGCGCGAATGCCAGTCGAACTTGACCGAGTTGTGCCATTGAACGTGTGGATATCAAAGCTCGACCCCGGATTGCGTTTCAGGGCCTTGGCGGCGCGGAATGACACGATGGCCGAGGTCAGGTTGTTGTGCCACGGGCAAGCGTAAGTGTTGTACTCATCGTCATTGAACACGTAGCCCGGGCGCATTTCCAAGCCGGGCTTAGATTTGAACAGGGATATCCGGTCTATTCTGCGACGCGCCACGGGGATGTGTTCTTCGAGCCGCCAATGAAGGCCGCCGAAGAAATCCAGTTGACGTTCGTGCGGGTGGTTGTGGTTTTCGGGATCACTACGGGCCAGTGTGAAATATCCGGTCCAGATAGGCGTCTTCGATGCTTACCCCATTGCGATCCTTTTGCAGATCGCCCGCGTAGACGTCGATTAAATAGGTCAGCATCGCCTCGCGGCGTTCTTCGCCGTGGAACGTTAGCATTTCCGTAACATTGCGGGTTTCGCTGAACGGGTGGAACAGGAATTCAGCGTTGTAACAGTAATACATCCACTGGCCATGGGTCAGCGGGATCAACTCGTTGACGATTTCACTTAGTGGCAGGCCGGATGTTTTAGCGTCAAAATCAACGCGATGGCAAAAAGCTTCAACATCATCAGGTAATTTGAAGCTGGCCGGACAAAAGGCGATGACAGATTTAAAACCAGCGGCGACATGATGGCGAAGCGTGGTATCGACCTCGATCTTGTCTTCAACAATGATCAGCGCAATGGGCCCTTCGGCCAGCGCTGCGCCGCCATTTTTTTTAGATCTGATAAACTGCTGAACCGCATTCTTGCCTGTGCTGCCTTTTGTGTTTGTTCTGCCAAAATTGGACATTTCCCGTATCATTGCAAGCAGGCGCGTGTGCGGATAGAAGCCGCAGTCGAAAGCGAGACAGGATTCCCCGATGGCCGATAAGAAAAAGCTCTTCATCAAGACTTATGGATGTCAGATGAACGTCTATGATTCAGAGCGTATGGTCGAAGCACTGGGTGGCAGTGGCTATGATCAGGTCGAAAGTCCTGATGAAGCGGACATGATCTTGCTCAATACCTGTCACATCCGTGAAAAAGCGGCTGAAAAGGTCTATTCCGAGCTGGGCCGATTCAAACATCTGAAGGCGAAAAACCCTGACCTGAAAATCGGTGTTGCCGGTTGCGTGGCTCAGGCCGAGGGCGAAGAAATCATCAAGCGCCAGCCGCTTGTCGATCTGGTTGTCGGACCACAGAGCTATCACCGCCTTCCCGAAATGGAAGCCAAGACGCGCAAAGGCAATCGTGCGCTCGACACGGATTTCCCCGAAGAAGACAAATTCGAGAAACTTAAAGCGCGCGCCAAGGCGAAGCGCGGACCAACGGCTTTTCTGACCGTTCAGGAAGGCTGCGATAAGTTCTGCGCCTTTTGCGTGGTGCCTTATACCCGCGGCGCCGAAGTTTCGCGCCCTGTGTCCCAAGTTCTGACTGAAGCGCGTGATCTGGTTGAGCGCGGTGTCCGCGAAATCACTCTGCTTGGCCAGAACGTGAATGCTTATCACGGTGAAGGGGATGGCGGGGCGTGGTCTCTTGCCAAGCTTATCTGGGCGCTGAATGATATCGACGGTCTTGAACGCATCCGTTTCACCACATCGCATCCCAACGACATGGATGACGCATTGATCGCGGCGCACGGCGAATGTGAAAAACTGATGCCGTACCTGCACCTTCCAGTGCAGTCAGGCAGCGACAAAATTCTCAAAAGGATGAATCGCAGCCACACAGCCGAAAGCTATCTAAAGCTGATCGACCGAATTCGCGCAGCGCGTCCGGATATCCTGATCTCGGGCGATTTCATTGTTGGCTTCCCTGAAGAAACCGAAGACGATTTCAACGACACAATGGCCCTGATCGAAGAGGTCAAATACGGGCAGGCGTTTTCGTTCAAATATTCGACCCGTCCGGGCACCCCGGCGGCGGAGCGGGCGTTAGTCGATCCAGATGCTGCAACTGACCGGCTTTACCGGCTTCAGGCGCTGATCACCAAGCAGCAACGTGAGGTACAGGATTCGATGATCGGAAAAACAGTCAAAGTGCTTTTCGAAAGACCCGGTCGGATCGCTGGACAGATGGTTGGGAAGTCGGATTATCTGCACGCGGTTCACGTAACGGCAAGCAACATCGAATCGGGCGACATTCGAGAGATTCGCATTATCGACAGTTCAACGAATTCACTTGCCGGTGATCTGACCTGACGCTAACTAAGGCCAACAAAGTTTTGACAAACTTTCGCCATTGTTCCTAATCCGACACCAGTTCCCCACATCATCGGCCATTGTGCTTGCACATGACACAATATGTTGTGGAAATGACTTCCTTTTTTTGCCATATTTCCCTAATAATACCCAAGTCAAGTTACGAGTTTGCCGTGTCCAATGGTTGGTATCGGGGTTTCACTAGTGCGGGGTGTTAGCGGTGATTTTTTGGAAATCAAAAGCTACAAAAATTGTCCGAATTGCGGCGCGCTTTTCGACAGCTCTATTTTTGGGCGTAGGAAGTGTGGCAGCACAGATTGCTGACAACTCTCGCCGCGAAAACTATGTTCCGACGATCTGGACCGATCCTGACGGGTGTCAGCATTGGGTTTTGGATGACGGCGCAGAAGGTTTATGACCCCGAATGTGCGCCGTGACGGAACGCCTGTTTGCGAAGGGGTGCGGGAGCCTCAGGGCAATCTTTGCGGGCGCGTTGGTGATCAATACTTCGCGACAGACAAATATTATATTTCCGCCCAAGGCCGCGCCCAGCTGGCCGCGTTTTTCCGTTCAGGACTGGCTCCGCGCTACATAATTGTCGGGCATACCGACAGCCGCGCCAGCGATGCTTATAATATCAGGCTTTCTCAGAACCGTGCCAACGCAGTTGCGTCAGTTGCACGTTCGGTCGGTGCCAACATCGCCGAAGTTCGCGCGATGGGCGAACGACAGCCGATCGCTCCGAACAATACCGTGGTTGGCATGGCACAGAACCGCCGTGTTGAAATCCTGTGTGTGAATTGATGGGGGCGAAAATGACATTGACCAAAATTGCCCTCGGCTTCACAGCCATTTCGTTCCTCGTGTCCTGCGGTGTTGCAGGCGGACGGCGGGCCGAAGAATACTACGCGTATAACGAAGAGATCTACGTTGGCATTTCCAACGTCTTCCGCTCTCGTTCAGACAAAACTGTTGATTGCGGTGTCGACAGAAGCGACCTGACCAGCATGCGCGCTGGTATCTGGGTCGATCCCAACGGCTGCGATCACTGGATTATCGACGATGGTGTCGAAGGTTATCTGTCCGCGCGCCTCGCGCCGGACGGGCGTCCGGTTTGTTCGGGCATTGGCCAGCCAACAGAAACCATTGGTGATTTCAAAGGCGGTGCAACCGCGATTATTGGCGACAGCCAGTAACCAAATTTGCGCGTCTCCAGAACGAGACCGTCCTTCACCCGGGGCGGTCTCGTTTTCATCTATATTTAGAAAATGTTGTATGCGCGCTTGCGTAGACGCCAACATCTTGGCAGCATGAGGTCATAGACTCGAATATCAGGAGCTTTGATTGAGCGTCACGACTTTGCAACCGCAAGCCACGCCTGCCTCAGCAGGGGAATCCCTTCTCGAATTTCCGGACAACCGGCTTTTGATAGAGCTTTGCGGTGAGTTCGACAAAAACCTTGCAGAGCTTGAAAGACAGTTTTCGGTCCAGATTATCAGGCGCGGCAATCAATTGGCGGTCTTCGGCGAAGAAGAGCAACGCAGCGAAACCGTTGATGTTCTGACCAACCTCTATGAACGTCTGGAAGCGGGTAAACACGTCGAAATGGCCGATATCGACCGTGAAATCCGCATGGGCAGCGACGAAGTTGGCGGTCGCGAAACCGATCAGCTGGAAATGTTCGGCGGTGGTCCGGTTGAAATCAAAACCCGCAAAAAGCTGGTCGAACCCAGAACCGACGCGCAAAAAGACTATGTCCGGTCGCTCTTTAAGAACGAGTTGGCCTTTGGCATTGGCCCAGCGGGCACCGGTAAAACCTATCTCGCGGTTGCCGTTGGCGTGAATAAATTCATCAACGGAGAGGTTGATCGCATCATTCTGTCCCGCCCCGCCGTTGAAGCTGGCGAAAAGCTTGGTTACCTGCCCGGTGACATGAAAGACAAAGTTGATCCCTTTATGCAGCCGCTCTACGACGCGCTTGGGGATTTTCTTCCGGGCAAGCAGGTCGCGAAGTTGATCGAAGAAAAACGCATCGAAATCGCCCCATTGGCCTTTATGCGTGGCCGCACGCTTTCAAACGCATTTGTGGTTCTCGACGAAGCGCAGAACGCCACCTCGATGCAGATGAAAATGTTCCTGACCCGTCTTGGCGAAGGCTCTCGTATGGTGATTACCGGTGACCGCACCCAGATAGACCTTCCGCGCGGCGTCACGTCGGGCCTGCACGATGCGGAACGCCTGTTAAAGTCGATTTCTAACATTGATTTCAACTACTTCACTGCAAAAGACGTTGTCCGCCATCCGCTGGTCGCCGCTATCATCGAAGCTTATGATGCTGATAATCCAGCCTGATTTTATCTTGCCCGAAATACCTTCCGGGGGTGCGGGGGTGGAAAACCCCCGCCTGTCCGACCAATGACCATGGACACCATATGCGAAGATGACCGCTGGCAAGACGCCGGTCTTGAAACATTAGCCGCCGCCGCCGCGACCGCCACGCTGCGCCATTTGGGGCACGATCCGGATGCTTTTGAGATAGCACTTCTGGGGTGCGACGATGAACGGATAGCCTCTCTAAACGACGATTTTCGCGATAAGCCAACGGCGACAAATGTCCTTAGCTGGCCCTCTGTTGAACGGGGTGCCGACACAGCAGGCGCAGCACCCGCCGAGCTTCAGCATCCTTATGACGAAGAACTTGGCGACATCGCGATTGCGTTTGAAACTTGCGCCCGTGAAGCTCAGGAACAAGGCAAGGTTTTTGCCGATCATGTCAGTCATCTGCTGGTCCACGGCATCCTTCATCTTCTTGGCTATGATCACGTGCGTGACGCAGATGCCACGTTAATGGAAAGAATTGAGGTCGAGATACTTGGCAAAATGGGTATACGTGACCCATATTATGTGGCAGGGGCGACCGACGCTTCTCACGGACAGGAATAATGGGCGACACTATCGAAGGGTCTTCTAGCGCAGCGCAAAGCGCGCAATGGGGACAAAGCAGTGAAAACAGGCGCGGCGGCTTCTCGGGGCTGATCGGAAAGGTTTTCGGCAAAAACTCACCAGACGATACTGAAACACCTGCTACAGTGGTCCCAACTGTGGGCACGACAACACGCGGGATGATCAACCTTCGAAGGTTGAGCGTTGAAGACGTAGCAATCCCCAACGCCGAGATTGTAGCGGTCCCAGAGGACATCGAAAAAGACGACCTTGTGCAGGTGTTTCGGGATTCCGGTCTGACTCGTCTGCCAGTTTATCGCGAAACTCTGGACCAGCCGGTTGGGTTGGTGCACCTGAAAGACTTTGCATTGCGCCATGCCTTCAACGGTGAAAACCGTGAGTTTGATCTGGAAGCTCTGTTGCGACCGCTTTTGTTTGTACCGCCGTCCATGCCCATCGGGGTATTGCTGGCAAAGATGCAAACCGAGCGCCGTCACATGGCTTTGGTCATAGATGAATACGGTGGGGTCGATGGATTGTTGACCATTGAAGACCTCATCGAACAGGTCATCGGCGAAATCGAAGACGAACACGACGTTGACGAAGGCAAATTCTGGTCCCGCGAAAAAGTAGGCCACTACATCGCTTTGTCGCGTGCACCATTGGATGATTTCCAAAAAGAAGTCGGCGTTGATTTCACCGCGACTGAAGAGATTGACGAAGAAGAGATCGACACGCTGGGCGGGCTTGTATTCATGCTGGCGGGCCGTGTGCCTGTACGGGGCGAAGTCGTTAAACATCCCTGTGGTGCTGAATTCGAAATCCTCGATGCTGATCCGCGGCGCGTGAAACGTTTGCGCGTCATTCTTCCTAAATCAGGTAGCTGATCCACCATGATCGGTGATTGGCTGCGTTCTCAGATGCAAAGCCGCTTGGGACGCATCCTGATCCCGTTTTTAACCGGTGCGTTAGCTGCAACTGGCCAAGCCCCGCTGAATTGGGGGATGCCAACCCTACTGGGGTTGATGGCAATTTATTGGATATTCACGCACTCCCTCACACCGAAAGACGCTTTCCGAACCGGCTGGTTGGCGGGGCTGGGATACTTTGCCCTTGCGCTAAACTGGATCGTAGAACCGTTCTTGGTTGACATAGCCGCTACGGGTTGGATGGCCCTCTTTGCCTTGGTCTTCATGTCCGGCGGCCTCGCCCTGTTTTGGGGCGCTGCACTTTGGCTGGCGTTCCGTTTTGGCAAAGGCGTAATCCTTTGGGCCGCAGCTTTGGCTTTGGCGGAACTTGCCCGCGCCTATCTGTTCACCGGTTTCCCTTGGGCGATGCCAGCCTATGCGTGGGTCAATTCAATCGCCGTTTGGTCCACCGCATGGATCGGGTCACACGGGCTGAACTTCTTGCTGTTCTTGCTGGCTGGGTGGCTGATCCATCTGATGACCTGCAAGGGGATCTGTTCGTACAAGTGGCCGCTGTTTCTTGCTTTGGTCGTCAGTGCTGTGCCCACACCAAAAGTCAGCGCACCAGAAACCGGTCCTGTTTTCCGCCTTATCCAGCCCAACGCGCCGCAAGAAGAAAAGTGGCGGCAAGATCGGATTGAGGTGTTTTTTGAACGCCAACTGGCCCTCAGCACAGAGCCGGGTGATCCTGATTTCATCATCTGGCCCGAAACCGCCGTGGCCGTGCCGATCCCCTATTCAGATGAGCTGTTTCAGGAAATGGCAGCAATCGCGGGTAGCGCACAGATCATCACCGGCACTCAACGCATAGACGGTGCGTTAAACTATAATTCACTTGTGGTGCTCGATACCTCTGGGAATGTTGAACAGATCTACGACAAACACCACCTTGTGCCGTTCGGGGAATATCTTCCGCTGGGCGATATGCTTGCGCGGTTCGGATTGCACGGATTGGCCGCAGAAGATGGGGCAGGCTACGCCAGCGGCATCGGCCCTCAGACCATCGCACTACAAGGAGTCGGCGCTGTGCTTCCGTTGATTTGTTACGAAGTCGTCTTCCCTTCGGATTTGCGAAGTGCAGATCGCCCCGAACTGCTGTTACAGATCACCAATGACGCATGGTTCGGTGATTTTTCCGGCCCCTATCAACATCTTGCCCAAGCTCGCATGCGGGCGATTGAACAGGGCCTGCCGATGATCCGCGTTGCCAATACTGGCGTGTCAGCGGTGATCGACGCGCGGGGCAGGGTGGTGGCCTCGATCCCCTTGGGGGTGCATGGCTATCTTGATGCCAAGCGCCCCGTGGCATTGCCTAAGACACTCTATGCGATGACCGGCGATTTGCCGGTTGCGATCCTATTGCTATTGGTCGCCCTCTTGGCCGCTTTACGCATAAGACGAATACCCATTGACGGTGCGGGCCGTCAGAAATAATGAATGTAAACCCCTCCACAACGGCTTCCTGGCGTGGTGGGAGATCACAATGGAGCACTTTTCATGACCCGACAATCGTATGTTTTCACCTCTGAGTCCGTTTCAGAGGGTCATCCGGACAAAGTCTGCGATCGAATTTCCGACGCCGTTCTGGATGCATTCCTTTCCGAAGAACCCGAAGCGCGCGTTGCGTGCGAAACCTTTGCCACCACGAACTGCGTTGTCATCGGCGGTGAGGTCGGCCTGTCGGACAAAGACAAGCTGGCCGAATATATGGGCAAGATTGACCAGATCGCCCGCGATTGTATTAAAGACATCGGCTACGAGCAGGACAAGTTCCACCACGAAACCGTGGAAGTGACGAACCTGTTGCACGAACAGTCTGCACACATCGCCCAAGGCGTTGATGCCGCTGACAACAAAGACGAAGGCGCAGGCGATCAGGGTATCATGTTTGGCTACGCGACCAACGAAACCGAAGCGCTGATGCCCGCCCCGATCCAATACGCCCACGCGATATTGCGTCGTTTGGCCGAGGTTCGTAAGTCGGGTGCCGAGCCTGCGCTTGGCCCTGACGCCAAGTCTCAGCTGTCGGTCCGCTATGTGGATGGCAAACCGGTGGATGTGACCTCGGTTGTTCTGTCGACGCAGCACCTTGACCCCGACCTGACCTCGGACGACGTGCGCAAGATCGTGGCCCCCTACATCGAAGAAGTCCTGCCCGAGGGCTGGCTGACCAATGACACCGTCTGGCACGTCAACCCGACCGGCAAATTTGTCATCGGCGGCCCTGATGGCGACGCGGGCCTGACCGGTCGTAAGATCATCGTGGACACCTACGGCGGCGCAGCGCCCCACGGCGGCGGCGCGTTCTCGGGCAAAGACCCGACCAAGGTGGACCGCTCTGCGGCCTACGCAGCGCGCTATCTGGCGAAGAACATCGTCGCGGCGGGTCTGGCGGATCGTGCAACGTTGCAGCTGTCCTATGCCATCGGTGTGGCCGAGCCTCAGTCGATCTTCGTCGATACCCACGGCACGGGCCAAGTCGACGAAGCGGCTATAGAAGCGGCAATCCCGCAGATCATGAGCCTGACCCCCCGCGGCATCCGCACCCAGTTGGGCATGAATAAACCGATCTATTCACGCACAGCCGCCTATGGCCACTTCGGTCGTGACCCCGAGGCCGACGGTGGCTTCTCATGGGAACGCACCGATCTAGTGGATGCGCTGAAAGCAGCGGTTTAACAAACCCGAACTAACAGGTTTAAGGCCAAGGCTTTCTCAACAGAAAGCTTTGGCCTTTTGCTTTTCTGTGTAACGGTTCCCCAAAATAAGGGGAGGAACCGAGCATGTTGATAGATGTGGCGCTGCCGCTCTCGCTGGCAATAATTATGTTCTCTTTGGGCTTCGGGCTGACGTTCGCCGACTTCGGGCGCGTGCTGAGTGTGCCCAAGGCAACCCTTACAGGCATAATCTGCCAAGTAGTTCTCTTGCCTGCGATAGCCTATGTGGCCCTAATGCTGGTAAATTTGCCGCCCGCGCTGGCATTTGGTGTGATGCTGCTTGCTTTCTGCCCGGGTGGGGTCACGACGAACATCCTGACCAAACTGGCAGGTGGGAACGTTGCTTTGTCGGTCACGCTAACTGCGGTGGTTAGCCTGTTATCGGTCCTCACTGTCCCGATATTGGTAAGCTGGGCAGCATCCCGGTTCCTTGCTGAGGCTGCACCGTCGATCGACGTGGCGGGCATTGCGGTAACTATGTTCGCCATCACTGCCGTTCCTGTATTGGTTGGAATGCTTGTACGTTACGTCGCCACTGAATTTGCAAAACGCGCAGAACGTGCCGTGTCTATCTTGGCTGCAGTTCTCTTTGTTGTGATCATCGTTGCTGCACTGGCCACAAACTGGGATTTGTTCGTGGCCAATATCGGTACGTTGGGACCAATCCTTATCGGGCTTAACGTGGTTCTTCTGATCCTTGGTTATGGAATCTCTAGGGTAATTGGCCTGACAGGTGACGACGGGCTCAGCATCTCAATCGAGATGGGCGTGCAAAACGGAACACTGGGGATCGCAGTTGCCGGCCTTGTTGCGCAGACGGGGGGTATTCCCGAGTTCGCGCTTCCTGCGGCGGTCTATGGCATCACGATGTATATCGTGACCATCCCGAGCATGTATATTTTGCGGTCGATTTTCAGCAAGTGAACGATGGGACGGTCCCGATAGTTTCGCGTGAGATATATTTTAGTTAGGGCACATTTTGAAAATCATTTTAGGTGCAGGCCAGACCAATTATGACGGCTGGGTCGCTACGCAATTTGACACCCTCGATGCGACACGGCCCGAGGATTGGGACAATATCCTTCAAGGCCAAAAGGCCGATCGCATCCTAGCCGAGCATGTATTCGAACACATGACGCCCGATGATACGCAAGCGGCCTTGCGAAACATCGCGGCTAATCTAGCTGATGACGGATTGCTGCGGATCGCTGTGCCTGACGGATACCATCCGGACGCGGATTACATCGACTACGTGCGCCCTGGCGGAACTGCCCCGGGGGCGGATGATCACAAGATCCTCTACACGTACCAAAGCCTGACCGACGTGGTCGAACAGGCAGGTTTGTCGATTTCATTGATCGAGTATTTTGACGAACACGGATTATTCCACGCCCGCCCGTGGCGCTATGAAGACGGCCACATCATGCGCTGCGCCGCCTTGGATGGGCGCAACAAGGATCGTCCGTATTCGTTCACGTCTTTGATTGCGGACATCACGCTTAAAAGATAGCTTGGTCGGCTCTGAATTGAGTGGACCGCAATGAAACGTATCATGATCATAGGGGCTTCAGGCTCGGGTAAGTAAACGCTTGCGCGGTGGCTGGGGGAATCCACGGGGCTGCCGGTAATTCACATCGATCCGATGTATTTTTATGAAGGCTGGATCCAGCGTCCCCGCGCCGAGACTGAACAGTTGATACGCGATGCGATCCAAGCGCCGGAATAGGATTTTCGAAGGCAATAGCTCTCGTTCATTTGATGAACGGGCAAAACTGGCAGATTTGATCGTGGTGCTTGAGTTGGGTCGTGTTCGTCGAGTGTGGCGCACTTTGTGGCGATCCCTGCGCTTTCATGGAAGAACCCGTCCAGAGATGGTAAAAGGCTGCCCCGAAAGGGTGTCGTGGGGGTTTCATTTCGACTGGGTATGGAACTACGACACGCACTCGCGGCCCAAGATGGAAGCCTATGTTGAACGCTGGCAGGGCAAACGCCCCATCTTGATCTTGTCTTCAGCAAAAGATGCGCGTCGGTTCGGGCGAGATCCCATGGCCTATTTGAGAGATAAAGGCTTTGGTGGGTTGGAAACCCACCCTACGGTTGATCCTGAAGCGAGATCGCAATAAACGCCCCAACATGACTGATACCAAGCATCCATCCGGCGCCCCTTGGCGCAATTTTTATGGCCGTTTCAAAGGCAAGGGCCTGCGCAAATCGCAGGAAGAGTGGATCGACGCTGATCTGGCGGCTTTGTCACCGGGTGACGTGTCGTGGGAGAGCAACCCTAATCGCACCAACATTTATCTGAATGACCTATTCGGCGGTAAGGACGTTTGGCTGGAAATCGGGTTTGGCGGTGGTGAACACATGGTGCATCAGGCCGCTTCAAATCCGGATGTCGGGATCATCGGCTGTGAGCCTTATATGAACGGCGTGGCCATGCTGCTGGGTAAGATCCGCGATGCGGGATGCGATAATATCCGCGTTCATCCCGGCGATGCGCGGCACTTGTTTGATGTTCTGCCTGTTGCGTCAATTTCAAAAGCGTTTCTGCTTTACCCCGATCCGTGGCCCAAGAAACGCCACCACCGTCGGCGGTTTGTAACACCGGACCATCTGGAACCTCTCGCGCGAGTGTTAAAACCTGGTGCGATTTTTCGGGTTGCGACGGATATCCCCGACTACGTGCGCCAAACGCTAGAAGAAGTGCCGAAGGCTGGTTTCGAGTGGTTGGCTGAAGGTCCGTCCGATTGGCGCGAGCCGTGGGGCGATTGGATATCGACCCGCTATGAGCAAAAGGCATTTCGCGAAGGCCGGACGCCGCATTATCTGACGTTCCGCCGTTTGGGTAGCTAGGAATTTGAGTATTTGTGGAAAGATGAAGCAGGGATGATGGACCCTGCCTTTTGGTTGCGCTATCAGGATTTGAACGCGACTTTGAGGGACATCACATGTCAAGCCACGGCACCCCTATTCCAATGACTTCACGCCCTTGCGGCCCTTTGAAGGGCGAGGCCAACGTGCCCGGCGACAAGTCTATATCGCACCGCTCGTTGATTTTGGGCGCGATGGCGGTGGGGGAAACCCACATCACCGGATTGCTTGAAGGCGAAGACGTTCTGGACACCGGCAAAGCGATGCAGGCCTTTGGGGCCGAAGTCACCAACCACGGCGGCGGCGAATGGACCGTTAACGGGGTTGGCGTCGGCGGGTTTGCAGAGCCTGAGAATGTCATTGATTGCGGAAACTCGGGAACTGGTGTGCGGTTGATTATGGGGTCGATGGCGACCTCCCCAATCACGGCGACCTTTACGGGTGACGCCAGTTTGAATGGTCGCCCGATGGCGCGGGTCACTGATCCGATTGCCCTGTTCGGTGCACAATCGGTTGGCCGCGAAGGCGGCCGATTGCCGATGACCATCGTTGGCGCGAAAGAGCCTCTTCCAGTGCGTTACACGGTGCCGGTTCCGTCTGCGCAGGTGAAGTCAGCAGTTTTGTTGGCAGGACTTAACGCGCCGGGCGAAACCGTGGTGATCGAGCAAGAAGCCACCCGTGATCATACCGAGCGGATGCTGGCTGGGTTCGGCGCTGAGATCACCACCGAAGAAACAGACGAAGGTCGTGTTATCACGCTGAAAGGACAGCCAGAGCTGAAGCCTCAGACCATTGTCGTGCCGCGTGACCCAAGCTCGGCCGCTTTTCCAGTTTGTGCCGCTCTGATCGTGCTGGGATCGGACGTGTTGGTGCCAAATATCGGGTTGAACCCAACACGTGCGGGGTTGTTCTACACGCTGCAAGACATGGGCGCGGACCTGACCTTTGAAAACATGCGCGAAGAAGGCGGTGAGCCTGTGGCTGATTTGCGCGCGAAGTTTTCGCCGAACCTGAAAGGCATTGCTGTGCCGCCAGAACGTGCGGCCAGTATGATCGACGAATACCCTGTACTGTCGGTCGTAGCGTCCTACGCCGAGGGCGATACCTATATGGCGGGCGTCAAAGAATTGCGCGTCAAGGAAAGTGACCGGATTGATGCGATGGCCCGTGGCCTTCGTGCGAATGGTGTTGAAGTTGACGAGGGCGATGATTGGTGGACGGTCAAAGGGCTTGGCCACGGCAATGTGCCCGGCGGGGCGACTTGTGAAAGCTTCCTGGATCACCGGATCGCGATGAGCTTTATGATCATGGGCATGGCCGCGCAAAAGCCAGTCAGCGTTGATGACGGCGGGCCGATTGCAACGTCTTTCCCGATTTTCGAAGGGCTGATGGCAAACTTGGGGGCGCAGCTGGTAAGGTCGAATTCATGAAAAGGGTCGTTTGGGCATTAACCACTGCAGCGCTGCTAAATTATGGCGTGTTGATGTGGTACATGATGTTCGAACTGACGCCCGCGACGCGTGGGCTAAAGCCGTTGGATCTTCGGATGCTGGGTTACAGCTACGACGATGTGATGACGTATTTTGCCGCGTTAAGTTTTGAAACGGCTGAATTGTTGACCGGTCGTGTTCGGATGATCGATACGAGCTTTCCTATCCTGCTTGGGGCTGCTGGTGTTGGATGGATTTGGATGCTTTCGGCATCTCGTTCCATGATTATTCGTCTTGGCACGATTGCCCTTCCGATTGCCTATACCGTGTTTGATCTGATCGAAAACGAATTGGTTGGGCGCATTCTTTATGGCGCGATCCCGTCACCTGAAGAGGTGTCCATGGCCAGTACAATTACAGTGATCAAGTTCGCCTGCGTGGCGCTTTCCTTTGGCGCGCTTTATTTCGTGATGGATAGCGGAGACGGCGAATGACCGGTTACGCTATTGCAATTGACGGACCGGCAGCGGCGGGTAAGGGCACGATTTCCAAGGCCGTTGCTGCGGCGCTTGGGTTTGCTCATCTGGACACGGGATTGCTCTACCGCGCCGTGGGTGCGCGTCACTTGCAGGGCGAAGAACCCTTGGTTGCGGCACAGGCTTTGACGGCTGAGGATTTGGATAACCCCGATTTACGCACTGCCGATATCGCCCAAGCTGCTTCGAAAGTGGCAGTGATCCCCGAGGTCCGTGCGGCTCTGGTTGATTTTCAACGGGCTTTCGCGCGACGCGAAGGTGGGGCGGTTCTTGATGGGCGCGACATTGGGACGGTGATTTGCCCTGATGCCGAGGCTAAGCTTTACGTGACCGCCAGTGCCGAAGTGCGTGCCGAGCGGCGGTATAAAGAGCTGTCGGTTAAAGAGCCCGATACCGATTTTGACACCGTTCTGGCGGACGTGAAAGAACGCGATCTGCGGGATAGCGAACGGGCGACGGCGCCTTTGAAGCCAGCGGATGACGCGGTGATTATTGATACTTCGGACCTGACCATTGAACAGGCCGTGGCCGTAGCCATTGCTGCGATCAACGACAAACGGAGAGCTGCGTGACCCTTAGAAAGCTTGGTAAGAATGGTCCAGAGATCACCGCGCTTGGCGTTGGGGCCATGTCTTTCACCAACTTTTACGGATCAACGACGGACGATAATTCTCAGGCGATCCTAGGGGCCGCGTTGGAAGCCGGTGTTACCCATATCGACACCGCGAACGTTTACGGCATGGGCCGCGCGGAAGAGCAGATTGGGATATTCCTAAAGGCCAATCCCGGTACGCGAGAACGTTTTCACATCGCCACCAAAGCGGCGATCACCAAGGATGAAGACGGCAAACGGTGTTTCCGAAACACGTTTGAGCATCTGGAAAGTGAGCTGGACAAAAGCCTTTTGCGATTGGGGACCGACTGTGTCGATCTGTTCTATGTCCATCGCCGCCAGCAAGAGTTGCCGATTGAAGAGGTCGCGGGCAATCTTCGACGTCTTGTTGAGAAGGGCAAAACCAAAGGCATAGGGTTTTCCGAGATTGCTCCGTCTAGTCTTCGCCGTGCGGCGGCCGAGAGTCATGTCGATGCCGTGCAATCAGAATATTCCCTATCGGTGCGTTCGCCTGAGCTGGGGTTGGTGCAAACATGTGCAGAGCTTGGCACGGCTTTGGTTGCTTTTTCCCCCGTCGGGCGGTCGTTCCTGACGGATAATCCGTTGAACGCGACCGGTATTGCGGATGCCGACGGGTGGGTGAAAACAAACCCTCGGTTTGCTGAACCGAACTATTCCTTCAATATCGCCGCCACTGACCCGTTTCGCGCCTATGCTGCCGAGCTTGGTGTGTCCGCTGCTGCTTTGGCCATCGCATGGGTACTGGCGCAGGGCGAGCACGTCATTGCCATTCCCGGAACGCGATCCGTCACGCACTTCGCCGAACTGGTGGAAGGCTGGCATCTGACGCTTTCCACGGATCAACTGGCCAAAATCGAAGGCATCCTGCCCATCGGCTGGGCCCACGGTGATCGCTATAGCCAAGGTCAATTGGTCGGTCCGGAACGGTACTGCTAATCCATGACGGCACTGGCGCTTATTCTGGTTTTGACGGCGGCTGTCTGCCACGCGAGCTGGAATTTTCTCGCCAAACGCGTTCACGGAGGGGCCGAACTGGTGTGGCTTTATTCGGTGGCCTCTGCACTGGTCTATTTGCCTTTGGCGATTTGGGTCTTCGTTGCGCTTCCCGTTGGGTTGAACCCGATGCAGTGGGTGTTCATTGCGGGCAGCGCTGTTTTGCATCTGGTGTATTTTGTCCTGCTACAGGCAGGTTATCGCAACGGCGATTTGTCGTTGGTTTACCCGACAGCCCGTTCTATGGGGCCTTTGGTTGCCATGATCCTCGCCGTGGTATTCCTGTCGGAATATCCCACCCCACAAGGCGGCATCGGGGCGCTGATTATTATCGGAGGCGTCTTTGCCCTAACCGGCGGCGGACGTGGCAAAAGTAAAAAGGCCGGAACATCGTTGATGTTTGGTTTGGGTGTCGGTTGCTTGATCGGTAGCTATACGACATGGGACGCATACGGGGCCGCTGCATTGGCCGTGCCACCATTGTTGATGGACTACGGAGCGAACATCGGGCGGGGTATATTGCTGACCCCAACGGCTTATCGGCGTCGGACCCAAGTGGCTAAACACTGGCGCGAACACCGGCTTGAGGTTCTGGGTATCGGGGTGCTAGCGCCTTTGGCCTATATTCTGGTGTTAACTGCAATGCAGACAACCCCCGTGGCCTATGTCGCTCCGCTACGCGAGGTTTCGGTTCTGTTGACAGTGCTTGCGGGCAGCATCCTGTTGGGCGAAGGCCAGTTGACCCACCGGTTAAAGTGGGCCGCCGTTATTCTGGTTGGCGTGGTGACGTTGGCGACGTCGTAAAGGGTGTTAGTCTACTAGCTCTGCATCCCGCATAAACTGAAACATCTCGATCAAAGCGTCTTCAACCGGCCTGTAAGTCATGCCCAATTCGCGGATGGCTTTCGAATTATCGCCACGCCAGTGATGCCCGACATTGCGGCTAACCCATTTGCGGGTAAACGCAGCGTTCACCATCGGACCCAGCAGCAAAAGCACCCATTTTGGCATTTGCCTGGATGGCAGGGCATAGTCCGATCCCCATTTGGATTTCAGAACGCCTGCGATGTCCATCACACTAACCGCCTTGTTGAACACGATATTGCGGCCCTCGGCGTCTTCGATGAACGCAGCCCTCAGATGGGCCTCGGCGACATCGCGCACGTCTACGGCACCAAATTCCAGATGGGGGGCGCCAAATTTCAGGGCACCCTTTGCGAATTCGATCAGCAATGTGAAGCTGTCTGACGTTGGTTTGGGGCCCAAGGATGGCCCGACGATCAACGCAGGGTTCACAACGACCAGTTTCCAGCGATCCTGAGCATTCGCATGCTCCCAAGCGGCCTGTTCGGCCAGCGTCTTGGAATAGGAATAAGGGGAATGGTCCAGCGTCGAAGTGGTATTCCAAACGCTTTCGTCGATCCGCCCGTTTGGCGCTTCGCCTGTATCCGCAGAGTCTCCGTAGATCGCAGCGCAGGACGAGGTCAGCACAACGCGCTTCACGGTATCGGTTCTGTTGGCGGCGTTCAAAACGTTCTTGGTCCCGTTCACAGCCGGTTCGATCAGGTCTTTCTGAGCGTCCTTGAAGTTGGAAATGAAGGGGGACGCTGTATGGAATACAATCGAACAGCCCAGCATGGCATCGTCGTAGGACCCTTCGTCCAATAGATCGGCCTTGAAGAACTGGATGGTCCCGTCGCTTTGGCCTGCGATGTCCTGAAGATACCCGACCCGCACAGGGTCTTCTGGCGTACGCACTGGCGCGTGAACCGTGAAACCCTTTTCCAACAGGCTTTTAACGATCCATCCCGCGGCGTATCCGGTGGCGCCCGTAACCATAATCGGATGCGAAGTGTCGTAGTTTGGTGTCGGCATTGGGCGTCTCTGAAGTTCTATGTGTGGCGTTGCATTTATGTAATCATTTGTTTACATAATCGAGAAGCCACGCAAGTCAACGGGTGTTTACAAGAAATGTGTACCACAAGCGACAAACCACGCAAACGTGATGCTGATGCCACCCGCGGTGATATCATCGAAGCGGCCAAACGTGTTTTCACGGACAAGGGGTTTGATCAGGCTGGCACCCGTGAAATCGCTGATAGGGCAGGGGTCAACGTGGCCCTGATCAACCGCTATTTCGGTTCGAAAGAGGGCCTTTTTCGCGAAGCCGTCATCCCAGCACTGTCAGTTACGCAAGATCAATTGGACGGCTCCGATGACTTGGCAGGAGTCATGACCGCCATGCTATTGGATAAACCCAGAGAGATTGGTTTTGACCCGATCATATCCATGCTGCGATCCGCCAGCAGCGAAACCGTGGCATCCATGCTGCAGGACGCGCTAGAGCAGCAGATCATACAACCCATCGCAGGCCACATGGGCGACCCTTATGGACGCGAACGTGCGAGCATCGCTTTGATGATATTTTACGGTTACGACGTGCTTGTGCGGATGATGCGTCTGAGACCACACAGCGATCCGGATCGTCAGGCACTTGAGCAGCGTCTGAAAGCTGTGTTTAGGGCGGCTCTGGCTCCGCCGCACTAATCGCCCCAATCCCCTTGCCCCCAAGGGGATTCGCGCCTATAAGCCGCCCGTCGACAAGGCGTAAACGCCATAAAGAAAAAAGACGAGCAGGGTCGGAACACACCGGCCCTCTTTGTTTTATGGTTCGTCCGACCAAAAATTTAACCCCAAGACCGGCGGAGACAACCGCACGGCCCGCAAAAACGTTAGTAAAGGAAACTGAGACCACATGGCTCAAAACGTATCAATGGAGGATTTCGAAGCCCTCCTGAATGAAAGCTTCGAAATGGATACTCCGAACGAAGGTTCGGTTGTCAAAGGCAAGATCATCGCTATCGAAGCTGGTCAGGCCATCATCGACGTAGGCTACAAAATGGAAGGCCGCGTTGATATTAAAGAATTCGCAAATCCTGGCGAAGCTCCTGAAATTGCTGTTGGCGACGAAGTCGAAGTATTCCTTCGCGCTGCCGAAAACGCCCGTGGCGAAGCAGTTATCTCTCGTGAGATGGCCCGCCGCGAAGAAGCATGGGACCGTCTGGAAAAAGCATACGCTGGCGACGCTCGCGTCGAAGGCG
>CAYZAY010000028.1:0-27219 GCA_964476515.1 uncultured Rhodobacterales bacterium | reverse complement strand
CACTCTCTTATCAAATTAACCTATTTGGACCCATAAGCGCTGATCCCGGACACCAAGGTCTTTTATAATTTCCGAGATTGAGAATATTGGTGGAACTTACGCACCCCGGCTGACGAAGAAAACTGACTATGTGGTAATCTCCTCGACGGCATCACGCCACTGGCGCACCACTCACTTCGGTACAAAAATTGAGCATGCCAGAGAACTAATTGAGGAAGGGCAGAAACTTCGCTTTGTATCCGAGGTTGCTCTAGAAAAGGCCATCAAGTCCGCAAGAGCTTGACTCAAAGGCAGGCAAATGTTGCTGTTTGATTGAGGAAGAGTGGTTAGGGATTGTTTATCCAAACCGACTCGATCTAACTGAACACATGGAGAATGGTGTTTTTTCAAGTCTTGAGGGATGTAGGGCAGCAGCTCACAACGTTTTGGAAAGCTCTGGGCGGGCTAATTCCGATGGAAACATCCGCTGAAAACAAATCCACCAACCATCAAGAGGGGGATATTAGGGTGGATGTAAATAAGATAAGTTTCACTTTATATCTATAAAACAAAGACTTAAGGGAATTTAATGGTGCCTCAAGAGGGACTCGAACCCCCGACCTTGTCCTTACGAAGGACCTGCTCTACCAGCTGAGCTATTGAGGCGCCGTGGCCGGAAAGAGGTCAGTCCGGCTTGGTTCTTGGCCGATAGCATTGTCGAATAATCAAGGCAAGATTGATCAGGGCTCATCTGGTGTTTCATCCGGTGGGTTTATCACTTCAGGTGAAACCACTTCCTTTGAAATCGGCTCGGTGCCTGACCCGAAACCATTTCCGACAATCAGGGGCATCATTTCCACACCTGTCGGGCTGGTCGCCGCCTGAGAAGGTGGGCGCTGCCAGCTTAGCGTGTCAAAGCTATGGCAGTTGCCACAGACCGGTGCCCAGTCGCCTTGAACGTTGTGGCAGTTGTCACAAACCCAGCTCGGTGCTCGGGGCGCGGTTACAGCCCGCGCCATCCATGACCGGACTTCGGTATCATCCGCGCCTTCACCGCGTGCGATGGCCGCCATAATGGTCAGTACGCGTGAATCTGGCTCGATTTCGGCCAGATCACCCATCGCACGTCTTGCTTCGGGAAAGTCGTCTGCAGCGATCAACAGCTCGGCTTTAAGCATTTTGGTTTCGGCGAGCTCTGGCTGTTTGTCGATCAGCTTTTGGAAGCGCTTCAAGCGATCGGTGGCATTTTCATCTGGTACAATACGCGCAAACGCGGCGGCAAGATCGGGGTGCGGGTGCACGCCCCAAGCCTTTAGGATCAGGCGCGTTGCTTTGCGGGCAGACCCCGCTTCAATCTGGGCATCCGCAGCCATCACAGCCGCTGGGATCAGATCGGGGGACAACCGGTTCGCCTCAATCGCGGCTTCGCGTTTGGCCATCGACGCATCGTCGTCCAATACACCTTGGGCTTCGGATACCGCCAGAACAGCCTCGCGGCGCTTGTGGACGTCACGGGGCAATTTGCCTTGCTTCAGCTTAGCGTTCAGCGTTTTGCGTGCGCCGGTCCAGTCTTCTTTTTCCGCCTGCAAACGAAGCAAAATATCCTGAGTTTCTTCATGCGCCGGTTTCAGCTCAAACGCCTTTTCTGCAAGCTTCAGGGCCGTGTCCGCATCACCGTCTGACAGTTTTTGCTTCATGATGCCATGAACGCCGACAAACCGTGTTTTGTCATCCGTCAAAAGACGCTTGTACACCATTTCAGCCTTTTTACGGTCGCCGGACATTTCCGCCCCTTGCGCCATCAAAAGGTTGGTCAGCTCAGGCCGCCCGAGGAATTTTTCGGCCCGCTGTGCTTTGGTCATCGCTTCGCGCCCGTCGCCACTGGCCAGCGCCATCATGCCTTCGGACAACGCCTGAAAACCAAGGCGTTCGCGATTGCGGTCGAAGTAGCGCGACAGCGCGGTTTCGTCACCGTTGATGAAGCGGACCAACGCGATGGTCAGGCCCAGCAAACGCAGCGTCAGCCAGACCAAGGCCACAATCACAATCGCCGCGATCACCGATTGCAGCGCCCCTAGGGTAAACTCCATGCCGACGATGGTGATCTGCACACCGCCATCAACCTCAAGCAACCAGACGCCACCCAATGTAGCCGCCGCCACCAATGTGACGAATAGAATAATCTTGATCATCGACCAAAGCATCGACGGCCCCTTACTTGTTCAATACCGTTTCACGAAGGGCGTCCAAGGCCGCCACAACGTCTAATCTTTCTTGCGCCTGCATCATCCAGCCCGCCATTGCGGCCTGCCCCACTTCGGGAAGACTGCCCAGTTCAGCGATTGCTGCGGACAAGTTCCCTGACTGCGCTTCAGCCTCGGCCCGCGAAAGGATCGCGTCGGCGCTATCACCTTCTTTTGGCGAAACCGACCGTGCGCCAACTTGGTTTTGCAGGAAGGTCAGCAATCCACCGCCCCCAGTTTCATCACCCTCTTCTGACCGGACCGCCGTAAGTGCGGCACGTGCCGCGTCGGGGAAGTCGGCCACAAGTTCCGCCAACGTTGCCACGCCTTCACCTGCTGCCGCATTTAGCGCAACAGGAATGGCCATGCCCTCGACCTTGATCGCATCAAGAGGCGCGGCAAACGACGATCCATCCGCGATAGCGATGCTAACTTCGGTCACCCAAGACGCCCCTTCGCTGCGAACAGTTTCCTGCCGGGCAGCGGTTTCCATTTCACGCGCTTCGGCGGCCATAGCCTCTATATCAGCACGGTGTTGGGCAACCGCTTCAAACAGAGACGACATCTCAGCTTCATAGGCAGCAATGGCTTCATCAGAAAACGTCGCCTCCATCAGGCGTTTTTCCAGATCTAGTACGCGTTGCTCAATTGCGGACAGGGTTTCGGAAAAGCCACCGATACGGGCGTCAAAATCCGCTATCGCGATTGCGTTATTCGTCTCGAACTCGGCCAAACTTGTCTGTAATGACGTCGATAGTCCGGAGGTGTCAGTCAGACCCTCAACGCGGGAAACCTCGTTCGTCAGTGCTTCAATTTCCGCGGTCTGACTATCCACCTTGGCCGAAAGCTCAGCCAAAGCGTCGCCGTCCTGCCCTGTGCCAAAACCCAAATACGTCGCCGCCCCAAAGCCGATTGCTCCGGCCACAATGCCACCAAAAACCATCGGGATCAGTGGGTTTCCGGGCTTTGCCACTGGCTGCATTTCAGAGGGATCGACGGCGACCTCCGCAGTGCCATCATCAACTGTCGGCTCGGGTTCCGAAGCGTCTTCGGGCGACACTTCTTCAGCCGCCACTTCTTCAACGACTTCCGCGTCTTCAATCAATACCGCTTCTGTCGAAGTGTCGTTGTCTTCGGCTTCAACTTTATCTTTTTCATTATCCGACAAACGACAATCCTTCCGCCGACATTATTCGGTGTTCGTCTAACGTAGTCACGCAAACCGCGGGTCTCAAGATGCGCTCAGCCTATCCAAAATAACTTCAACCGAATCCAGCATCGCCTCGGCATTCGGGGCGCTTGCTACCATCATCTTATGCTTCAGCTTGGCGTCAACCCGTTCTGCTGCATTTGCGCTAATAACCGCCAACCAAGGATCAGCACCTTCTGGCAAAGCGTCCAGGAACAAGTCCGCGCTTCTTGGCGAAAACAATGGCGCGATGACGGGGCGGTCTGATCTTGTGATCTGGGCAAAGTCTTCTGCGGGTGTCAGGGCGGCTTGGCGGTACACAACGCGCTCAACAGTCTCTATTCCCGCCCAATTCAGTCGTTTTGCGATATCTCCACGCCCATGTTCCCCCCTGAAATGAACAAGCGGGCCTAACGGGGCGGCTTTGGTGATGTAGCCAACCACCGCGTCCGCATCCCCGCCACAATTTACGGCATCCAAGCCAAAGCTGGATGCTAAATCTGCCGTTTGTGGCCCAACACAAAACGCCGCCTGTTTTGGCGGGTTTTCGTCTCTGTTCCAGCCCAAAACACCGTTTTGGGATGTAAATATCAGCCCCTTTGCATCAACCTTATCATCGCCAGCGTCCAGCCACTCGATATCCTGAAGCGGAGAAAGTTTAACCTCAGTCCGATCACCAAACCTGTCGACCAGCCGCTTTGCAAACCGCTCTGACCCCACCAGCGGGCGGGTTAAAAGAACGATGGGGCGCGTGTCACTCATAGATCACCGGGATTGTGCAACGATACCTCTAGTGCTACCTGCGTTGAACAAGTCTGACAATGCGGCACCCATGACCAAACCCCTAATCATCCTTGGAATCGAAAGCAGTTGCGACGACACCGCCGCCTCTGTGGTGACCGGTGTGGCGGGCAACGCTAAGGTTTTGTCCTCCATCGTCGCTGGCCAAACTGACCTGCACGCTCCGTTCGGTGGTGTCGTCCCCGAAGTCGCTGCGCGCGCGCATGCCGAAAAGCTAGACGGTTGTGTGACCGAGGCGCTGGAAGCTGCGGGTAAGTCTTTGTCAGATCTTGACGCTGTTGCCGTAACATCCGGCCCCGGCCTAATCGGCGGTGTCATGTCGGGTGTCATGATGGCCAAAGGAATCTCAGCCGGCAGCGGCCTTCCGCTATTGGGCATCAACCACCTTGCCGGTCACGCCCTGACGCCCAGACTGACCGTCGGAACAAGCTTTCCCTACCTGATGCTGTTGGTGTCCGGCGGTCACTGCCAGTTTTTGTTGGTCAAAGGACCAGACGACTTCACCCGTCTTGGCGGCACGATCGACGACGCCCCGGGCGAGGCGTTTGACAAAGTCGCCCGTCTTCTTGCCCTTCCCCAACCGGGTGGGCCCAGCGTTGAAGCGCAGGCCAAACTGGGCGACCCCAAACGTTTTCGTTTTCCGCGCCCGCTTTTGGACCGCCCCGGTTGCGATCTGTCATTCTCGGGTCTGAAAACGGCAGTTCTTCGTCAGCGCGATGCGATCATTGCGCAAAACGGGGGAATACCCGTTCAGGATCGCGCCGATATTTGCGCTGGCTTCCAAGCCGCGGTTGCCGATGTTTTAGCCGAAAAAACCCGCAGAGCTTTGACCGCCCTAAAAGAAGAAAACGATACCGCTATTTTGGCTGTTGCTGGTGGGGTCGCCGCAAACCAGTCTCTTAGACAGGCCCTTTTGGATGTTTGTGAAGAATTTGATTGCGAATTCACTGCACCCCCCCTTGATCTTTGTACCGACAACGCGGCCATGATCGCCTATGCTGGAATTGAGAAGTTCGCGGTGGGTGACGTAGATGACATGAGTCTTTCGGCCCGTCCGAGATGGCCGTTGGATAAAATAAGCCCGTCGCTGATCGGTGGCGGTAAAAAGGGGGCAAAGGCATGACAGTTGCTGTCATTGGCGCAGGCGCTTTTGGTACTGCTTTGGCGATTTCACTGGCCTCTACTGGAAAAAGCGTTCTGCTTTGGGGTCGCGATGCTGTCCAGATTGATGCCGCCAAGCTTACGCGGACAAATGCCGCCCGTCTTCCCGGTGTGACATTGCCAGATTCACTAATTCCGACCTCAAATATCGAAGATTTGGCGGGAATAGAGACTGTATTGTTGTCTATTCCAATGCAAACGCTTGGCGGTCTGGTCCAGCAATATCAACAGCAACTCGACGGCAAAACACTGGTCGCATGCTGCAAAGGGATCGACCTTGAAAAGCAAACCGGCCCCAGCGCAATTCTGGCCCAGATTTGCCCAAACAGCACAATCGCCGTTCTGACCGGCCCCAGTTTTGCGACCGATATTGCTGCGGGCATGCCGACCGCTTTGACGCTGGCCTGCGCAAACGACGCGGCGGGCAAGGTGTTGCAACAATCTCTAACAGCGCCCAACTTGCGTATTTACCGCACCACAGACACCATCGGTGCTGAGCTTGGCGGAGCGCTAAAAAACGTAATCGCAATCGCCTGCGGGGCCGTCATGGGCGCCAAGCTGGGCGAAAGCGCCCGCGCCGCGTTGATGACACGGGGGTACGCCGAGATGGTTCGGATGACGACAAAGCTGGGCGCAAAGCCTGAAACGCTTGCTGGCTTATCCGGCTTTGGGGATTTGGCCCTAACCTGTACCTCGGACACATCCAGAAACTACCGTTTTGGCCTTAGTTTGGGTCGAAGCGAGGCGTTCGATAGCTCGATCACCGTAGAAGGCGCAGCGACCGCAAAAGCCGCGTCAGCCCTTGCCGACGAAATTGGTTTCGACATGCCAATCACGAATGCTGTTGCGGCCCTTTCGTCTGGTTCTGTCTCGGTGCAGGATGTTTTGAAAGCCCTACTCTCACGCCCTTTGAAAGAGGAATAATAATGCTGATAGCCCTGATCGCCCGCGACAACGCCGGTGCGCTTGAAATCCGCAAAGCCAACCGTGACGCTCATCTGGCCTATGCCGCCGAAAGTGGCATCGTTTCACAGGCGGGTCCGTTTCTGGATGACGCTGGCAACATGTGCGGATCGCTGTTGATTTTGGATGTTGAAGATATGGCCGCCGCCCAAAGCTTTGCCGACAACGACCCCTACGCCAAGGCCGGCTTGTTCGAAAGCGTTGAGCTGATCGCGTGGAAAAAGGTAATCTGATGCGCTACTGGCTTTTCAAATCCGAGCCCTCGACATGGGGATGGGACGACCAGAAAGCCAAGGGCGATGCGGGCGAAGAATGGGACGGCGTCCGCAATTACCAAGCGCGCAATCACATGCGGGACATGGCTGTTGGTGACCGTGGCTTCTTTTACCATTCGCAAAAAGAAAAATCGGTCGTTGGAATTGTCGAGGTTATTGCTGAAGCACACCCTGACAGCACCACCGATGACGACCGCTGGGAATGTGTGGACATCAAGGCTATCGCAGACGTTCCCGTGCCGGTTACGCTTGCGCAAATCAAAGCGAACGAAGCGCTTAGCGCGATGGTTCTGGTCAACAACACGCGGCTTTCTGTGCAGCCAGTGACCCAAGATGAATGGGATATCATCTGCAGGATGGGCCAAGTTTCTAGCTAGATTGGAACGATCAGAGGTACTGCTGTTCGCGTCCAAAGTGCTTTACCAACATGTAATAAATCACGGCTCTGAATTTGCGGGGCTTTTGGTGACCGTAGATATCAATGACCGCGTTTATTGCCGCGATTAGTTCGGGGCTATCGCGCAGTGCCAGCTTTCTGATCAACAGATTTCGCTTAATGTCATCCAGCTCTCTGGGATCAGTTTCCGCAACGAACTGGCCCTCAGGGTCATAGATCGCAGGGCCGCAGCCGATTGCTACTTTTTCCAACAGCGCAAGGTCAGGCTCCATCCGGCACTTTTCAACCAGATCCTTGGCATATTGATCAATCAGATCCTTCCGACGTCCCATCACACCCCCATCTAGTGAATTAGGCTGGAATAGGGTCTAGTTTGAGGGAAATTTCGCAAGAAGCAACAAAGAAGCTGTATTAGGGGGCAAGAAGTGCGGCCCCACCATTCTCTGGAATGAAAAAGGCGGCGACGGTTGATCCGCCTGCCGCCTGAATTCAGGGGAAGAAAGCCGCCTTAATACCGATAATGTTCCGGCTTGAACGGGCCTTCGGTGCTGACGCCGATATAGTCTGCCTGCTCTTTGCTGAGAGAGGATAATTTCACGCCGATATGCTCAAGGTGCAGGCGGGCGACTTTTTCGTCCAAATGCTTGGGCAGGATGTAGACTTCGTTGTCGTATTCATCACCGCGCAGCCATAGTTCGATCTGCGCCAGAACCTGATTGGTGAACGAAGCAGACATCACAAAGCTTGGGTGACCCGTCGCGTTGCCAAGGTTCAGCAGACGGCCTTCGGACAGAAGGATCAGACGGTTGCCGCTTGGCATCGTGATCATGTCCACCTGATCTTTGATGTTGGTCCAAGTGTGGTTCTTTAGGCTGGCGACCTGAATTTCATTGTCGAAGTGACCGATGTTGCCAACGATCGCCATGTCCTTCATCGCGCGCATATGCTCGATGCGGATCACGTCTTTGTTGCCGGTGGTGGTGATGAAGATGTCAGCGCTGTCCACAACGTCTTCCAGCGTCACAACTTCAAACCCGTCCATAGCGGCCTGTAGGGCGCAAATAGGGTCGATTTCGGTGACTTTTACACGGGCGCCTGCGCCACGCAACGAAGCTGCCGAGCCTTTGCCAACGTCGCCGTAACCACAGATGACAGCAACCTTACCCGCCATCATCGTGTCAGTCGCACGGCGGATACCGTCTACAAGGCTTTCTTTGCAGCCGTACTTGTTGTCGAATTTCGACTTGGTGACAGAGTCGTTCACGTTGATCGCAGGGAATGGCAAACGGCCATCGCGCTGCAGTTCATAAAGACGGTGAACACCGGTTGTGGTTTCTTCGGACACACCAAGGATCGCGTCGCGGGTTTTGGTAAACCAGCCGGGCGACGCTGCCATGCGCTTTTTGATTTGCGCAAAGATTGCTTCTTCTTCTTCGGAGGTTGCGACTTCGATCAAGTCAGTTTCACCCGCTTCAACCCGTGCACCAAGCAGGACGTAAAGTGTCGCGTCGCCACCATCGTCAAGGATCAGGTTCGCGCCTTCTGGGAACATGAAGGATTGATCAAGGTAATCCCAATGCTCAACCAAGGTCTGACCTTTGATCGCAAACACAGGCGTGCCGCTTTGAGCAATCGCCGCGGCGGCGTGGTCTTGGGTTGAAAAGATGTTGCAAGACGCCCAGCGAACATCCGCGCCCAGCGCAACCAGCGTTTCGATCAGAACTGCCGTCTGAATCGTCATGTGAAGCGACCCAACGATCCGCGCACCAGCCAAAGGCTTTCTCTCACCAAACTCGGCCCGAAGCGACATCAGACCTGGCATTTCGGTTTCTGCAATATCTAGCTCTTTACGGCCAAACGCAGCCAACGAAATGTCTTTTACAATGTAGTCAGTGGTCATGGGGGCCGTCCCTATCATCTCAAAAATTTGGCGCACCGATATCACTACATTCAGGCGGCGACAATGCGCTGGATTTCTCAAGGGGTTTCGGGCCGAGTCAGCCACAATCCCCATAAAATGCGACATTACGGCTAAACTATAACATAGTGGGCACCATAGGTATGAGCGAACTATGGATTGGGTGTGGGAAATCCACATCTAAACGGGAACCGTGATGCGGGTATTTCGATGCAAATCATGTCATCGCAAGATGCAAATCGGCAAGTTCCGATGCGATATCTGCGAATCCCGCGCGAGCATGCGCAGCTGGATTGCTATACCCGTCGCGGTTCTGGTTCTTCTTGCGTTGATCTATATCTCGTAATCGGTTGGGGGCGCTAACGCCCCCCCCAAAAAAATCAATTATTCCGGCAGTATCCGCACAGCACCTTTAGCCGCTGAAGACGCGAACATCGCGTATGCTTTCAATGCTTTAGAGACGGCGCGCGGGCGTGGTTGGGCTGGCGCCCAAGGCAGCGGTCCTTTGGCTTCTCTACGTTCGGCAAGCGTCGCATCATCCACCGCCAGATTGATTGTCCGGTTTGGAATGTCGATCTCAATCGTGTCGCCAGTTTCGACCAATGCGATCAAACCACCCTCGGCTGCTTCAGGCGAGACGTGACCAATGGAAAGCCCCGAAGTGCCGCCCGAAAAACGCCCATCCGTCAAAAGCGCGCAGGATTTTCCGAGCCCTTTGGATTTCAGATAGCTGGTTGGATACAGCATTTCCTGCATGCCCGGTCCACCCTGAGGGCCTTCGTAGCGAATGATCACAACTTCGCCCTCGGTGACTTTGCCGGTCAGAATTCCGCTTACGGCGTCATCCTGCGATTCAAATACCTTGGCCGTGCAGGTGAACTTCAGAATGGAGTCATCAACGCCCGCCGTCTTAACGATACAGCCGTTTTCAGCGACATTCCCGAATAGAACCGCCAGACCGCCGTCCTTGGAAAAAGCGTTCTCGACGTTCCGGATCACACCGTTTTCGCGGTCTTTATCCAGCTCTTTATAACGGTTTTCGGTACTAAACGCCTGCGTAGTACGCACACCACCAGGGGCAGCGCGATAGAACTTGTCCACGTCAGCGTCGTTGGCGGTTACGATATCCCACTTGGCAATCGCTTCGGCCATCGTGTCGGCGTGAACGGTGCGAACGTTTCCGTGGATCAACCCGCCACGGTGCATTTCGCCCAAGATGCCCATGATACCACCAGCACGGTGAACATCTTCCATGTGAACATCTGCCTTAGCGGGCGCGACCTTGGACAGGCACGGAACCTTGCGCGACAGGCGGTCCATGTCTTCCATCGTGAAATCAACTTCACCCTCGTAAGCAATCGCCAGAAGGTGAAGAACGGTGTTAGTCGAACCGCCCATAGCAATGTCCAGTGACATCGCGTTTTCAAATGCCTCAAAGCTGGCGATTTCACGCGGCAAAAGACCCGCCTCTTCGCCCTCATAGTGACGCTTGGTGATGTCGACGATTGTGCGACCAGCCTCTAAGAACAGTTCTTTGCGGTCCGCATGGGTCGCCAACATCGAGCCGTTGCCCGGCAGCGCCAAGCCCAGCGCCTCGGCCAGACAGTTCATCGAGTTTGCTGTGAACATACCGGAACACGACCCACAGGTCGGGCAGGCATTTTCTTCGATCGCCTGAACCTGCTCGTCGGAGTAATTGTCATCCGCTGCAACAACCATCGCATCGACCAGATCAACCGCCTGTTCGATATCGTTGATCGTGACTTTGCCAGCCTCCATCGGACCCCCCGAGACGAAAATCACCGGAATGTTCAGACGCATCGCGGCCATCAGCATGCCGGGCGTGATCTTGTCACAGTTCGAAATACAGACCATCGCATCAGCGCAATGGGCGTTGACCATATACTCAACACTATCGGCAATCACTTCGCGCGACGGCAAAGAATAAAGCATGCCGTCATGACCCATCGCAATCCCGTCATCGACAGCGATTGTGTTGAACTCTTTCGCGATACCACCCGCCGCTTCAATCTCGCGCGCGACCATCTGGCCAAGATCCTGAAGGTGAACGTGACCCGGAACGAACTGGGTAAAGCTGTTCACCACCGCAATAATCGGCTTACCAAAATCGCTGTCGGTCATGCCGGTTGCACGCCAAAGACCGCGGGCCCCAGCCATATTGCGGCCATGGGTCGAACGTCGGGAACGATAATGAGGCATCTTGATATCCTTCGTCACAAATCTCTTGCAGGTTGCCCTGCATCAAGGGCGAGGAATAGCGCAAACCCTTTGGGTAAAACAATGGCCGATTGTCTCAGCTTGGCGAATCGCATAGATAAGAACAAAATATGAACAGGACAAACAATGCCCACCCCACCCCGCGCATGGCAAAAGATGCTTTCAGGCCGCAGATTGGACCTGCTTGACCCGACCCCGATGGATATCGAGATCGAAGATATCGCCCATGGTCTTAGCTTTGTGGCGCGCTGGAACGGTCAGACTGTTGGCGATTTCGCTTATTCGGTGGCTGAACATTCTCTGTTGGTCGAGACCATCTTTTCCCGCCTCAATCCAAAAGCACCGATAAAATGGAAACTGGCCGCCCTACTCCACGATGCACCTGAATATGTGATTGGCGATATGATTTCGCCAGTGAAATCCGCCGTTGGGCCGGACTACGAAGATCTCGACAAACGTCTGGCAGCAACGATTCACATCCGTTTTGGACTGCCCGCAGCGATCCCCGCGACGATCAAGAAGCAAATCAAACGGGCCGATAAGATTTCCGCTTGGATGGAGGCCACCCAAATCGCGGGCTTTGAAGAGGCTGAGGCCAATAAGTATTTCGGCAAGCCCAACCCAAAGCTGATCGATGATCTTGCCATCCACCTCAGACCGCCCGTTGAAGCCCGCGAAGCCTACACCGCCCGCCACAATGAACTTCTTAAAGCGCTCTGATGATCACCGTCCGCCCTGCACGCCCCGAAGATGCGACCCAATTGGTTGATCTGATCAACACCATCATCCAGGCCGGTGGCACCACCGCCCATCAAACCCTGTTCGATAACGACAGGATGATGAAGCACTACCTTGCGCCCGACCTGCTGATCTCTTGCCAAGTGGCTATTGAAGAAAAAACCGTTGTTGGCCTTCAGTCGCTGGAATGGTCAGACCCAGAATATGAAGGCCCAGACCCCCGCCCGTCGGACTGGGCGGTGATCGCAAGCTTTGTAAAACAAGGCCAACAGGGCAAGGGCATTGGCCAATTGCTCTTCAATGCGACCAAAACAGCCGCAATGCTTGCAGGCGTCAAAGCGATAGACGCCACAATCCGTGTGGATAATACAGTTGGCTTGGCGTTCTACGAAAAACTCGGATTCAACGAAGACGGTTGCTTGGCAAATATCCCACTAACCGACGGCACGCCCGTCGACCGCGTCCGAAAAGCTTTCCATTTTTAGAAACCCCCAGCGCTTTTTCTGTCCAAAATATTCCCCGCCGGAGGCATACCCGAGCCAAGGGTCAACGACCCGCAGGCGAGACATCAAGCGCGCCAAAAGGCGCACGACAAATTAACGAGGGCTGCGCTTTGCCAGAATACGCTGCAACGTCCGGCGGTGCATGTTCAGTCGGCGTGCGGTTTCGGAAACATTCCGATCACACAGCTCATAAACGCGTTGAATATGTTCCCAGCGCACACGATCCGCGGACATTGGGTTTTCTGGGGGTGGGGGCAGCTCGTCCTCAGGGGCCAGCAACGCGTTCATGATGTCAGACGCATCTGCAGGCTTAGACAAATAATCCGTCGCGCCGATTTTTACGGCGGCAACCGCCGTCGCAATCGCTCCGTATCCAGTCAAAACAACGACGCGGCAATCAGGGCGTTTTTCACGAAGCACTTCTACGACATCAAGCCCATTTCCGTCTTCTAGCCGCAAATCACAGACCGCATAGGCAGGGGGGCGTGCGGTCGCGATCGCCTGACCTGCTGCCACAGACGCAGCCATCTCAACTTCGAACCCGCGCTTTTCCATGGCTTTCGCCAATCTCTTCAGAAACGGTTCGTCATCATCGACAAGGAGCAGAGACTTGTCTTCCCCGATTTCCTGCGATGCTTCAGCCATTCCTGTTCCTCCTGCGCGCCTACTCTAAAAGATTACTTATCCCGCGCCGTCAGGGTCGTCAAACCTATGCGAATGCCGATAGCAATTTACATTGCGTCTACAAAGCACGCCATCTGCTCCGCAAGCATGTCTGCTGGCAATTCCCGGCGGAAGAATTCAACGAATCCGTGCCCCGGCAAAGTCAGGTAGGTGAACGTTGAATGGTCCATCAGGTAATACTCAGGGTCGCCGCTCTGCTTCTTGAAATAGGTCCGATAAGCTTGGCTTGCCGCCTTAACCTGTTCGACCGTTCCGGTCAGCCCCAACATGTCGGGGTGCAGATAGTCGGTAAAGTCCTTGAGTATCTCGGGGGTGTCGCGTTCGGGGTCAATCGTGATGAAAACCGGCTGAATATCGTATCCACGCTCATCAAGGATCGCTACTGCATCAGCGTTGCGGGCCGAATCCAGCGGGCAGATATCAGGGCAGTAGGTGTAGCCAAAGTAAATCAGGCTGGGCACATCCAGCACATCCTGATCGGTAACAGTCACACCATTTTCGTCAACCAGCGTGAAAGGTCCACCAATCTGGGCTGCCCCGCCGGCAACAGCGCTTGTACGACAGCTGGCAAACTGGTCATCCGACTTTGGAGCCATAACTGTGTAGACGTAAACACCCGCAACCGCGGTCAACAGGAAGATCCCTGCAACAATGGCATAAAGCTTCATCCGGTCCATGGCGTTGCCCCTTTTTCATTCATCACGTTGATCACGCTTTAAACCCCATTTAACAATAGCTCAGCTTGTCGCAAGTCGCAGAGGTCGAAATGTCCGAAAGCACGATCAATCCCCTTAGGGCCGGCCTTAGGGGAAACTGGGTTCGACTAAGAACCATGGCCGCCATCCGTTGGGCGGCAATTGTTGGCCAAATAATTGCCATCACGGTCGCTCAACGGCTTTATAATCTGCAGTTAGAGTTGGGACTTTGCTATCTGGTCATCGGCATTTCCGTGATCGGCAATCTGTTTGCGATGTTTGTGCTGCCTGAAAACAAGCGCCTGACCGAACGGGAACACTTGTTCACAATGATGTTCGACCTACTTCAACTGGCTGTTCTTTTGTTTCTTACCGGTGGGCTGCACAATCCCTTTGCGCTTTTGCTTCTCGCGCCGGTTACCGTGTCGTCGGCTGCGCTGACGCTTCGATCAACGCTGATCCTTGGGGCAACGTCGATCCTCTGTGCGACCGTGCTGATGAACTACCACCTGATGCTGACGACGCATCAAGGTTTCTATCTACGTGTTCCAAACTTGTTTTTGTTCGGAACTTGGGTGGCCATCGTTATCGGCGTGGTCTTTATCTCGGTCTATTCCCGACGCGTGACGCAAGAAATGAATTCCATGTCCGACGCGCTACAAGCCACGCAAATGGCCCTGTCCCGTACCCAGCAATTGACCGATCTCGGCGGTGTTGTTGCCGCCGCCGCGCATGAATTGGGCACACCGCTGGCAACCATCAAGCTTACCAGCGGAGAGCTGGTAGAAGAGCTGGTCGACCGCCCCGATTTAAAAGAAGATGCCGAGTTGATCCGAGAACAGGCAAACCGTTGCCGTGATATTCTTCGGTCCATGGGTCGTGCGGGCAAAGATGACTTGCTTGTTCGGCAGGCTCCACTGACATCTATCGTTCAGGACGCAGCCGACCCTCATCTTGATCGCGGCGTCGAAGTGGTGTTCGAAGACGGTCCTATGGAAGGCGAAAACCCAAGGATGCCCAGCATTCTGCGCCGCCCAGAAATCATTCACGGTCTGCGAAACCTCGTTCAAAATGCCGTGGATTTTTCAGACGAGAAAATCTGGGTTGAGATCGGTTGGTCGGCAGAGAAAATTAACGTCCGCATCACGGATGACGGCCGTGGTTTTCCGCCTGACATGATCGGTCGGATTGGCGATCCCTTTATCCGCCGCCGAACCAAACAACGGGAAAAGATTTCGCGACCAGGATACGAAGGCATGGGGCTGGGGCTGTTCATCGCAAAGACTTTGTTGGAGCGCTCCGGCGCCGAACTGAGTTTTTTTAACGGAAACGACGACTTCAACAGTAGTGGAAAGGCCAAAAAGCGCGGCGCAATTGTGAACGTCGAATGGAACCGCGAAGATATCGACGCGCGCAATGGACCAAATGCGATTTTAAGCGGGCTAAACCAACCATTTGAAATATGAGTGAAAAACTAGCTTCACTTGCAAGAATATTAAGCAAATTTTAACCAAGTTCTGCCCAGCTTTTCCGATACTCGGGGCGCACTATGCAGATCATTTTTGAAAACTCCATTTTCCTTGGCGCAATTTTTGTTGCCGCAATTGCCGCGGTTTTTTTGGCAGTCAAACCTCGTCTAAAGCGGCGGTTGCCCCCAAATCAGGCGAGTCTGATCTATTTGGCAGAAGACGGCCAAATCGTAGATGAAACCCCCGCCGGTCGATTAGCGATGGAGCTTACCAATCCGTCGAACTGGGACTGGGCCACCCTATACGATGCATTTCAGGCGCGGTTTACAGGGCTGCCGCAAGCGTTCGACGATGCCTTTCAAAAGGCCCCCCTCCACATCGGGTCCAGCATCCGCGGTGATACTTCTCAGTTGGTTTTGACATCTTTTGGGTCAAGGCTACGGATTGAGCTGCAGCAAGCCGAATCCGACAGATGCATCGCCATGCATCACCTTGCGCTTCTTGACCAAATGACGCTGTCCAGCATGACCCGCGCAATCAGCGGTGCACCCTATCCGATTTGGGTTTGTGATGACGCAGGCCACGAAACATGGCGCAGCCCCGAATATATTCGCCTGAGGTCCCGCTACCTAGGGTCCGAGGATGAGGCCGAGCCGCTTTTTCGGATCGACACCGACCAGCTTCGCAATCTGGGCAAGCAGCGGTTCATGCTTCCGGATGATTCCGAAATGGGTGGGCGGTGGTTCGAGGTCAGCATGAGCGAAGACGACGGCGTGCGAACCTTTTTTGCGATCAACATAACACCGTTGGTACGCGCCGAACGGGCCCAACGCGGCTTTGTCCAAACCCTAACGAAAACATTCGCCCAACTTGGAACAGGGTTGGCAATCTTTGATCGCGACCGTCAGCTGGTTTTATTCAACCCCGCGCTTGTTGATCTTACGAACATCTCTGGCGAATTTCTCAGCTCAAGGCCAACACTAACTTCGTTCTTTGATTGGCTGCGCGAAAACCGCGTGATGCCGGAACCGCGCGATTATACCGAATGGCGCAATAAGCTAACCGATTTGACCCAAGCCGCCGCCGAAGGCACGTTTTCCGAGCTTTGGAGCCTACCAAACGGGCTAAGCTATCGCGTTTTCGGGCGTCCCCATCCCGACGGGGCAATTGCCTTTCTGTTCGAAGATGTAACGGCCGAGCTATCCCTGACACGGAACTTTGTAACTGAACTTGAAATAAACCATTCGCTGCTCGACACGCTTCCCCAAGCCATCGCGTTGTTTTCCCCAAATGGGGATATTCTGTCGGTCAATCGCGCCTATCAGGATATTTGGGAATCTGATCCAAACACTCAGGTCCAGCCCGTCAGCATTTCTTCAACCGTCGCATTCTGGAAAGAAAACTGCGCGCCGTCAGACAATTGGGATTCAGTTCGCCGCGCTCTATTGCGACCCACATTGACCAACGGAACATCAGGCCGCCTGTGCACGCGTTCAGGCGAAACCCTAAGCTACCGGATTGCACCCCTTTCAAAAGGCGCGTCCGCCATCATTTTCGATCAGGTTGAAACTGAAGCCCCACAAAAACAAGAGGTCGAAATTTTGGCCTAATCCGCTTGCGGCCAAACCGCTGGCGCGCAATCATGCGCCATGATCGGAAAGCTTCAATTTACGTCTCACAGCCCGGATGAAACCGCCGCCTTTGCGCGCGCAATTGCCCCTGAATTACATCAGGGCGACGTATTTCTGCTTGAAGGCCACATCGGCGGAGGCAAAACGCATTTTGCCCGCAGCCTGATCCAACACCTGTTAACGTCCGCCGAAGACGTGCCGTCGCCAACCTTTACGCTTGTTCAAACCTACGAATACGATGGCGGCGAAATCTGGCACAGCGACCTCTACCGCCTGACCCACCCAGACGAGGTTTTTGAGCTTGGCTTGGTCGATGCATTTTCCGAAGCCATCTGTCTTGTCGAATGGCCAGACCGGCTGGGCGATCTGGCCCCAAAATCGGCTCTAACACTCGCTTTTTCAGCCTCTGACACGCTTGAGCAGCGAAACATCACTGCCAGCTGGGCCGATGCGCGCTGGGACTTTCTGACAGGTCTAATTGATGTTTGAGCCGTCGGACTCTCCTCGTTTTTTCGGTGTCGCACCGGGCGTGGATTTCCCAAAATCCGTAGTCGACGGGCTAACAGAACGCTTTAAGGATCAGCCGAGCGACGCGCTGGGCCATGTCGATCTTTACGTAAACACCCGCCGCATGGCCCGCCGGATCAGGGCGTTGTTTGACCAAGGTCCGCCCCGCCTGTTGCCCAAATTCAAACTGGTCACTGACCTTGCGAACGACCCCTCGGTCCTGCACATCCCGCCTGCCGTTCCGCCGCTTCGTCGTCGGCTTGAGCTGGTTCAACTAATCTCTGGCCTGCTCGAAGCGCAGCCAGACCTTGCACCACGATCCAGCCTATTTGATCTCGCCGACAGCCTCATCAAATTGATGGAGGAAATGCACGGCGAAGGCGTGCCCCCTGATGCGATCCGAAACCTCGATATCTCGGACCAATCCGGTCACTGGGAGCGCGCTTTGGGGTTTATCGGCATCGTTCAGCAATTCTTTGGCAACACCGAAAACGCGCCTGATCTTGAAGCGCGGCAACGACAAGTCGTTTTGGAAATTTGCGCGCAATGGGAAACCGCGCCGCCATCCCATCCGATAATCGTAGCAGGCTCAACAGGATCGCGCGGCGCAACGGCGCTGTTCATGCAAGCGGTGGCCAAGCTTCCCCAAGGCGCGGTCATTCTTCCGGGCTTTGACTTTTCCATGCCGCCCGAATGCTGGGACGATCTATCTGACGCCCTGACCGCCGAAGATCACCCGCAGTATCGGTTCCGCAAGCTGTTGGATGACGCGGGCTGTTCGCAAAGCATTGTTGGGCAATGGTCCGGCGCTGAGCCTTCGAACCCAAAGCGCAATGCTCTTGTTTCCCTCGCTCTTCGCCCCGCTCCGGTCACTGATCAGTGGCTGCGCGATGGTCCCGAACTTGGCGACGTAACGGACGCTTGCCGCGATTTGACGCTGGTCGAAGCCAACTCTCCGCGGTCCGAAGCTTTGGCGATTGCCCTAAGGCTGCGACAGGCCGCCGAGGATGATCAATCAGCGGCCCTGATCACGCCCGACCGCGCGCTAACCCGTCAGGTTACCGCCGCCCTGCAACGCTGGAATATTATCCCTGACGACAGCGCGGGTATACCGCTGCAGCTTACGCCATCGGGTCGTTTCTTGCGGCATGTTTCCGGTCTTATCGGCCAAACCCTGACCGCCGAGGCCCTGCTGTCATTGCTTAAACACCCGCTCACCCACAAGCCTGAACGCGGCCAGCATCAACTTTGGACCCAAGCGCTTGAGCTTTCGATCCGCAGAAAAGGCCCTCCATTTCCAACCCGCTCTGCGCTTCAGGTTTGGGCCGCGAAACAAGAGGGGCTTGAGGGCGCTGCCCGCGATTGGGTCGATTGGATATTTGACGCGATTGAGCCGCTTGAAATCTTGAAAGAGGCCGATCTTTCCAAGCTTTTGTCTACCCACATCCATGCCGCCGAAGCGCTTTCTGCGGGCGTAGGGTCAACCCAGCCCCCAGCGATCTGGCAAAAGGACGCCGGCATAGAGGCTGCGCGGGTCGTTGACGGGTTGCGACAGGAAGCCGACCTTGGTGGTTGCCTTTCGGCGGCTGATTACAACTCACTGTTCGGGTCTATTCTGTCTCAGGGCGAGGTTCGAAACACCGAAACGGTCCATTCAAAAATCCTGATTTGGGGAACCTTGGAAGCGCGGGTTCAAGGGGCCGATCTGTTAATACTTGCCGGTCTAAACGAAGGTGTTTGGCCGGAACGACCCGACCCAGATCCTTGGATGAACCGCGCTATGCGCCAAAAAGCGGGTCTATTGCTGCCCGAAAGACGGATTGGCCTTGCCGCTCACGATTTTCAACAGGCAATTGTAGGGCCAGAGGTTTGGTTAACACGCTCGGCAAAATCCGATGACGCCGAAACTGTTCCGTCCCGCTGGGTGAACCGCTTAACCAATCTGCTCGGCGGGCTTGAGGCTGGCGGAGAACAGGCCCTCACAGATATGCGGGCAAGGGGTGATACTTGGCTGGCCATCGCCGCCGAAATGGAAAAGCCGGTTGAAACGGCCAAAGCGCATCGACCATCACCGCGCCCACCTGTTGAAGCACGCCCCAAACAGCTGCCGGTCACGGCGATCAAGACCCTAATTCGCGATCCCTACGCCGTTTATGCCCGCAATATCCTAGGCCTCAAACCGCTGGACCCCTTGGTTCAACAGCCCGACGCGCCGCTTCGGGGCACGCTAATTCACAAAATCCTTGAGGTATTTGTCGAGAAGCGGACCACGGAAACTCCCGACCAAGCAAAAGCGCGGTTGCTTGGGATAACAGACACTATTCTCGCCCAAAACGCCCCTTGGCCAACCGCCCGCGCGATCTGGCGCGCCAAAGTTGAAAGGGTCGCTGACTGGTTTATCGAACGGGAAACAGTTCGGCAAAAAACCGCATCGCCGGTAGATTTTGAAACCGACGGGTCGGTAGGCATTCCAGAGCTTGATTTTCGTCTAACCGCCCAAGCCGACCGGATCGATCGCGATCAAGACGGGATGCTGCATATCCTCGACTACAAAACCGGAACGCCGCCCACTAAGAAGATCCAGAACTCATTCGACAAACAATTGTTGTTAGAGGCGGCGATGGCCGAACTGGGTGGGTTTCCCAAGGCTGGGGCGTCTAAAGTGAAATCGGCAACCTTCATTGGCCTTGGCGCATCCCCAAGCGAAGTGCCTGCGCCTTTGGAGGAAACCTCGCCCGAAAAAACCTGGGATGGGCTAAAGGCGCTTCTTGAGCAGTATTTCGACCCTAACACGGGGTATTCTTCGCGTAGGGCGATGCAAAAGGAAGGTGACGAAGGCCGGTATGATCAACTGGCCCGCTTTGGTGAGTGGGACATTTCTGATGCACCCGAATCCGAGGTGCTGAAGAAATGACCCGCGATGACGCCACCCTTACCCAAAACCGCGCTGCTGACCCTGAAAGCTCGACTTGGGTCGAAGCCAACGCCGGATCGGGCAAAACCCGCGTTCTGACAGATCGGGTGGCTCGGCTATTGCTTGAGGGCATCGAGCCGCAGCACATTCTTTGCCTGACCTACACCAAAGCCGCCGCTAGTGAGATGCAGAACAGGCTGTTCAAACGCTTGGGCGAATGGGCAATGCTGAACAGCGACAAGCTGTCTCTGTCCCTGCAGGATTTGGGTGTTGAGCGGATTATCGACGCTGAGTTTCTTGCCCAATCACGGCGCCTGTTCGCCCAAGCGATTGAAGCGCCCGGTGGGTTAAAAATTCAAACGATCCACTCGTTCTGTTCGTCCCTTTTAAGACGGTTTCCCCTTGAGGCTGGGGTAAGCCCTCAGTTCACCGAAATCGAAGACCGGACGGCCAGCCTGTTACGCAAAGAAATTGTCGATGAAATGGCGATGGGGGATTTCAAGCCGCTGGTTGACGGGTTGGCGCATTTCTACACGGGCGAAGATTTTGACAGCCTGACGTCCGAAGTCTTGAAACATCGGGATTCATGGCAAGGGGAAGGTGTCGATGACAACAAGTCGGACCCTTCACCCGAAGCCGCCCAACAAACCGCCATTTCGATAGCGTTCGAGGGCTCGGAAGTGGCGTTTTGGGCGGAAATAGTCTCTGTTTTGGGTGGCCAGTCAGCCGCCTATCAAAAGGCGTCTGCAAAGCTTGTCACTGTTGATCCGGAAGACCCAACGGCCAAAGATCTGGAAACCGTATTCGATCTGTTTCTTTATAAAAGCGGATCGCAGCGCGATGCCTCAAAGGCTGGTCGCTGGCCGCCTAGCAATCACAATAAGGCGGTCGAGGCGATTGCGCCCTACGCACAGGCGCTTGACGCGTTTATGGATCGTGTGGCCGAGGCTAAAGATTACCTGAAAGCACATCGCGCGGCGCAAAAATCAGCCGCCCTTCATGCGTTCGCCGGACAGTTCATTCGTCTCTATGACAGCCGAAAACAGGCTTTGGGCTATCTGGATTTTGACGATCTGATCCGCCGCGCCCGTAGCTTGTTAACCGATCCTGCGGTCGCACAGTGGGTTTTGTTCCGACTGGACGGTGGCATTGATCATATCCTCGTCGACGAGGCCCAAGACACCAGCCCTATCCAATGGGACGTTATCGAACTTCTCGCGCAGGAATTCACTAGCGGCGAAGGCGCGCGGGCCGATGTGAAGCGCACGCTGTTCGTTGTTGGCGATAAGAAACAGTCGATCTATTCCTTCCAAGGCGCTGACCCGGACGCGTTCGACCGTATGCGGCGAGAGTTCAGTAACAGGCTGTCGGCTGTCGGCGAGCAGCTGCAGGAAGTCCCTATGCAGTTCAGCTTCCGGTCGTCACCAGCGATCTTGAATATGGTCGATTACACTTTCCACGAAGGTCATTCCGACGCCATCGGCCAGCGGGCAAGCCACGAAGCATTTAAGGCGGGGCTGCCCGGGCGCGTTGACCTTTGGCCGGTCGTCGAGCCTGTAAAGACTGATGATGACGGTGTTTGGACAGACCCCGTTGATCTGCCGGGCGAGCGGAACCACAAAGTTCAGCTGGCGGCAAAAATCGCCGACGAAATCAAGCGGCTTTTGGACAGTGATGAGACGATACCGGTTGAGATCGACAAGGTGCTGAAGCGCCGCCGCATCAAGGCCGGTGATTTCTTGATACTCGTCCGCGGCAGGACTGGCGGTATGTTCCACCAGATCATTCAGGCGTGCAAGGAACGAAACCTTCCCATCGCGGGCGCAGACCGGTTAAAGGTCGGGGCAGAATTGGCCGTCAAAGACATCGCCGCGTTGCTGTCATTCCTTGCCCTGCAAGACGACGATCTAAGCTTGGCAACTGCCCTGCGATCCCCGTTGTTTGGTTGGTCCGAGCAGGATCTGTTTTCGCTGGCCCACGGGCGTGGCAATCGAAAGCTTTGGCAGGTCCTGCGCGATCGCGGTGACAGTCATCCCGAAACACTGACCGTATTACACGACCTGCGTGACAACGCAGATTACGTGCGCCCGTTTGAGCTGGTTGAGAGGGTTTTGACCAAGCACCACGGTCGTGCAAAGCTTCTCGGCAGGCTTGGTGCCGAAGCAGAAGACGGTATCGATGCACTTCTAGCCCAAGCGCTATCTTACGAAGGCCAGAGCACGCCCAGCTTGACCGGATTTCTGATCTGGATGCAGGAAGACGAGCTTGAAATCAAACGCCAGATTGCCAGTGACGGAAACCTGATCCGCGTGATGACCGTGCACGGGGCCAAAGGGCTTGAGGCCCCTATCGTAATCCTGCCAGAAACGACTCCGCCCAAGAATACCCTGCGTAATGAGGTTCTGACCGACCGCGATGGTGTCGTTTGGAAATCCAAAGCTGATGAAATGACCCGAGCGCAAACCGCCCTTCGCGACGTCGCGCTTGCCCGCCAACAGCGCGAACATCTGCGCTTGCTTTACGTTGCTATGACGCGGGCTGAAAAATGGCTGATCGTTGCTGGCGCAGGCAAAATGGATGATGGGGGCAAGGGTTGGTACGACGTGGTCGCCCAAGGGATGGATCACGCCGGTGGGGTCGCCCATGATTTCCCGACAGGGCAAGGAAGCCGTTACGCCTTTGGTGATTGGCACAGTCTGACGCTAGAGGGCGCAAGCGATCAGCCATCCGCTGACATCTCGCTACCAGACTGGATCGCCAGACCCGCGCCCAAGGTCGCGGCAAGCGCCAAAACCTTAAGCCCGTCGGACTTGGGTGGTGCCAAGGCGCTGCCGTCAGAACTTGGAATGGACGAGGCCACGGCCAAAACCTTTGGAAGCGCGGTCCACATGCTTCTTGAGCATCTTCCAAAGTTCAAAAACTCAGATTGGCCGACAATTGCGCCCAAGCTCGTCGACCAGTCCCGCCTAAAGCTGCCTGACGACCTCAGACAAAGCGCCCAGCAAGAAGCAATTGACGTCCTAAGCAACCAAGATTTCGCCGACCTGTTCGCAGCCAACACTTTGGCCGAGGTATCTATTACGGCACCGCTTGAAAATGATCGTATCCACGGCACAATCGACAGGTTGATTGTGACAGAAACCACAGTCACCGCCGTGGATTTCAAAACCAACCGCGCAACGCCGAAATCACCCGAGGAAACGCCAAGCGGACTGCTTCGCCAGCTGGGGGCCTACGCCCACGCGCTTGCGCAAATTTACCCGACCAAGACCATTCGAACCGAAATTCTCTGGACCTCGACCGGAAAACGTATGCAATTTCCCGAAGATTTGATCGAAGATGCGCTGAGTAACCGAGATGTGCCTTGACGCCCTCGCTGCCGATACCTACTTTCCCAACCGAACTCGTAAAACCTTTCAGGAGAAAGCCCATGGGCACCGTAGCCGTCACCGACGCAACCTTTGACGAAGAAGTCCGCAACTCTGACATCCCCGTTGTCATTGACTTCTGGGCAGAGTGGTGCGGTCCATGCAAACAGATCGGCCCAGCGCTTGAAGAGCTGGCCGCCGAAATGGAAGGCAAAGTAAAAATCGTTAAAATCAACGTAGATAATGACCAGCAAGCTGCTGCTCAGCTGGGCGTTCGCGGCATCCCTGCCCTGTTCGTTTTCAAAGACGGCCAGCCGGTATCGAACCGCGCAGGCGCAGCGCCAAAAGCGGCCCTGCAAAGCTGGATCGAAGACGCCCTCTAAGCTCTCGAACTATCACTAGTGTTTAGGCGTCCCACAGCGGGGCGCCTTTTCTTTTTTGCTGCTTCTTTTGTCTGGCAAATATCCTCGCGCGGCAGCGCGAAACCGCTTAAATGTCCCAACCGTGATGGCGTAACCGTTTTAATATCCGGTCATGAACGTCAGCCTTGCCCGCATTGACCGTGTGTTCCTGAAAAAACCAGTGCAGGTAGGCTTTAAAGTTCAGCTTATCTTCCCGAACCTTGCGAAACGCTTCTTTCACGCCATCATCCCAAACATTGCCGCAGATATGATGGAAATCGACCCGCCCAAAAAGCACCGACGGCTTTTGAAAAAACATCGCCGCAACGGCTGCTGACGAATTTTGCGTCACGACATAATTGCACTCGGCCAAATAGTTCAGCCAATCAAGCTCGCCGATAATGACCTGAGGATAAGCCGCGCAAATCTCTTCAAGCGCGGTCATTTCGTCTTCTGAATAAGTTTCCTTCGGATGCAAAGTCAGAACCAGCGGCAAGTCTGGTTCCTGTTCAAGCGTCGCAAGGATCATCTCGGCGGGACTCATCGCTTGGAAAGACCGGTGATCCAACAACCGGCCCTGCAGCGGCATATAAATGAAGCCCTCCTTCGACGCACCCTTGATGCGCTCTTCGCCAAACAGACGGTTGCTCCAATAGCGATAAAAATGGCGCGCCTTGTCCTTGTCTACGTCTCGCTGAGAATACTCGGCCAGCGCCACATCCCATTCCCAACGCTTGGCGGATTTCTCGATCTGCCAGAAGGGCATGTAATAGGCCAAGCGGAACGTTAGCGCGTTGTCGTGATAGGGATCGTCCATGTGAAACAGCGCTTTACCGTTCCGTCCGGCAGATTTTAGCCGTTCTTCAGCGGTATCACGGTGATAGGACACATCCCACCCGCGCGATGACACGGCTTCGTCCACCAGTCGCAAAACCGGTGATTGCCCTTGCGCGCCTGCTCAAGAAGCTGGCGATGCAGGTAAATTCTCAGCTTGTGCGCCTCACTCATACGGCCAACCTAGTCTGCTGTTGCTATTGCCTCAAGCACCGCTCTTGTAGCTGCGCCGCCAGACCTCCATATTGGGCAAAACAAATGAGAGGCGAAGATGAGCCAAGAAGATTTCCCAGGCTGGCATGGCACCACAATCATCGGCGTTCGCAAAGGCGGCAAGGTCGTCATCGCGGGCGACGGTCAGGTTTCGCTAGGCCAAACCGTGATCAAGGGCACGGCCCGCAAGGTTCGTCGCCTTTCACCGGGCGGCTATGATGTGGTCTGCGGCTTTGCCGGATCGACGGCAGATGCGTTCACGCTTTTGGAGCGGCTTGAAGCCAAGCTAACCACCACCCCCGGCCAGCTTCAGCGCGCGGCAGTCGAACTGGCCAAAGACTGGCGCACCGACAAATACCTACAAAAGCTGGAAGCCATGCTGATCGTCAGCGACGGGGCTGAGCTTTACGTCATCACCGGTGCTGGTGATGTGCTGGAGCCTGAACACGACGTGACGGCGATTGGTTCAGGTGGCAACTACGCGCTCGCCGCCGCCCGCGCCTTGATGGACAGCGACAAAGACGCCGAGACCGTTGCGCGTGAAGCAATGGCGATTGCCGCCGATATCTGTGTGTATACCAATGGGCGCCTGACGATGGAGACGATAACAGAGTAACGCGTCACCGCTTCAATTGTGCATCCATAAAGGCCCGCAGCACCGCATTGATGCGGGTCTGGTATCCCTTGCCCTGAGATTTGAAGAACTCGAGAACGTCATTATCAAGGCGCAATGAAATTGGCTTTTTGGGTTCGGGATAAACCATTACGGCACTATCCCAGTCGACCTCAAAGTCGTCTTCATCCTCACCTTCGAAATCGCCACCTTTGTTGAACCTCTCCCAGTCAGTGAGGTCTTCCATTTGGCGAATTTCTTCCAAAGTCTTGGGCTTCATAAATTTGCCTTTCACTCTTACGAGCGTGTCGCGCAGTAATAATCCGTGTGATCTCACCGCGCATTGTGAAAACCACCGTGATCAGCTTCGGTCCAACCGCAATCCACCTTTCTTCCAATTCACTTCTTGCAGGAAGAATGATGTGGGGGTTATCGAATATTGTGGTTGCCCTGACAAAATCAATTCCATGTTTCCTAAGGGTTGCGGCTCGTTTGTTATCGTCCCACTCAAACACTGGACACCTTCCCCTCCCAGTTCCGAAATAGGGAACTAGTGAGAATTAAGTCCAGCGGAGCCTTTGACGATTCACTGATACATGCTGCTTGAAATCGCGCCCATAGTATATACAATTGCCTATACAAATGTCAACCCCTTGGAACTTCCCTCGCAAATACGTAAATGAGCATGGTCAACAGAGGATTAACGATGACCGACCTGACCCCCCGTGAGATTGTCTCGGAACTTGACCGTTTCATCATCGGCCAGAACGACGCAAAGCGTGCTGTGGCCGTGGCCCTGCGCAACCGTTGGCGGCGCAAGCAGCTAAGTGATGATCTGCGCGACGAGGTGTATCCGAAAAACATTCTAATGATCGGACCCACTGGCGTTGGGAAGACCGAGATCAGCCGCCGGTTGGCGCGTCTGGCCAAAGCGCCGTTCATCAAGGTTGAAGCCACCAAGTTTACCGAAGTTGGCTATGTCGGACGAGACGTGGAACAGATCGTCCGAGATCTGGTCGATGCCGCGATAAACACCACCCGCGAATACATGCGCGATGAGGTGAAGGCCAACGCCCACAAGGCCGCGGAAGAGCGTGTGATCGAAGCCATCGCAGGCACAGACGCCCGCGAAGACACCCGCGATATGTTCCGCAGAAAGCTGAAATCAGGCGAGCTGGACGATACGATTATTGAGCTTGAGGTAGCAGACAGCTCGAACCCGATGTCGATGATGGACATCCCCGGCCAGCCGGGCAGCCAGATGGGCATGATGAACCTGGGCGACATGTTCGGAAAAGCCTTTGGCGGCCGGACGGTGAAGAAAAAGCTGACTGTGGCGGAAAGCTATGAGATTCTGATTGGGGAAGAGGCTGACAAGCTGCTGGACGACGAAACCGTCAACAAAGCGGCCTTGGAGGCTGTTGAGCAAAACGGCATCGTGTTCTTGGATGAAATCGACAAAGTTTGCGCCCGCCAAGAAGCCCG
>CAYZAY010000027.1:0-27792 GCA_964476515.1 uncultured Rhodobacterales bacterium | reverse complement strand
TTCAGATGACCGGCCAAAATTTGAAGATCTGATTCACAATCCGCAAAAATATCTTCCGATCCGGCAACGGCGATACGACCCTGCGGTGTTCCAATGTGACCGGGCCAGCACATGATCGTCCCGTCCAAATAGCCCGCGCCCCATTGGTTAAATTGCGCCTAACTATCCTCGGATTCTTGGGGCGAGGACGTGCCAAGCTGAATGATGTTGCGACTAACCAGCGCGGCTTCAACCTTGGGGTCTGCAAACAAGCTTGTGGTGGTCGTGTAGTTCAACAGGCAAACGACCGATCTTGGGCTGGCGGTAATAGCCTCGCTCAGATCAGTGGCAGCATACGCTCCAAGCGCCACTAACGGTTCCATCTTATCCGAGGACCGGTTCCAAACCGTCACGGACCGTCCAGCCTTTAACAGCGCACGCGCAAGGGAAGACCCCATCGCGCCTAAGCCGATTACTGTAATGTCACTCGTCACGGCAAGTTCCCCCCGAAGCTCTGCATCAGAGTAAACTACAGAAACGGCTATGAGTCACCGATTACGGATATTCACCCGTTTTCGCGCAGCACCGTCCCAGCCAGATACAGCGATCCGCATATCAGAATTCGCGCGTCGGGGGATTTGCTGATGATCCGCGAAACGGCTTGGCTTACGCTGTCTGCTGTTGTGGCTGGAATGCCTGCTTTGGTGGCATGTCGCGCGGTTTCATCTGCGGGCAGCGTGTTGGCTTCGCCCGGAATTGATACGCCGGTTAGCGATGCTGCATGCGGGACAATCGGTTCAAGATACCCCGACACATCCTTGGTGTTCATCATCCCGCAAACCAAATGGGTTTCGCGTTTGGGAAGCTGCGTCAGGGTCTCGGCAAGGGTGATCCCACAAGCTGCATTATGTCCGCCGTCCAGCCAGAACTCTGCCTCAGGGGCGCTGTCCAGCAACGGGCCGGTCTTTAGCTTTTGCATCCGCGCAGGCCAGACAGCCTTGGTCACAGCGGCCTCGCAAGCGTGATCGTCAAAGCCCAAGTGCCTGAGTGCCGCGATTGCTATGCCAGCGTTTTGGAACTGATGCGCACCCATCAATGACGGCGGCGGCACATCAACAAGTCCGGTTTCATCCTGATAAACGACCCGACCACGTTCTTCCTGAACATGCCACTGCTGGCCTTCTGCGATCAGCGGCGCCCCTAACTTTGCGGCACGCGCTTCGATCACATCCATCGCGTCGTCTTGTTGACGTGCAACAACGCACGGGACCAACCGCTTGATGATCCCAGCCTTTTCGCCCGCAATCTCAGCCACGGTCTCACCGAGGAACTGTGGATGGTCGTAAGACACCGGCGTGATGACCGTCAAAGCAGGCTTGTCGACCACATTCGTCGCGTCCAGCCGTCCGCCCAAGCCGACCTCAAGCAATACGAAATCCGCAGGGGTCCGCGCAAAGGCAAGGATCGCCGCAACGGTCGTGATCTCAAAATAGGTGATGCTTTCGCCGCCGTTGGCCGCATAGCATTCATCCAGCACCTCGGTCAGGTAGTCTTCGGAAATCAGCTCACCCGCGAGCCGAATCCGCTCATGAAACCGTGCCAGATGGGGCGAGGTATAGGCGTGAACCTTCTTCCCAGCCGCTTCCAGACCGGCACGGATCATCGCTTGGGTCGATCCTTTGCCATTGGTGCCAGCAATGTGGATCACGGCCGGAAGGTCGTTTTGCGGATTGCCCAAACGGTCGAGCAACCGCCAAACACGATCCAGCGTCAGGTCGATAATCTTGGGGTGCAGCGCCATCATCCGATCCAGGATGATGTCCGAATTTTGGGCGGTCATTCCGCTTTTTCTTCGGCTTTGGTTTCTTTTGTGGGCGCGGGTAGGTCACCTTTGATCTCAGGGCCCAGACCCATGAGCATACGGATGATCGTAATCAATTCGCCCCGCATTTCGGTTCGCTTGGTCACGCGGTCCAACATGCCGTGATCCAGCAGATATTCGGCCCGCTGGAAGCCTTCGGGCAGCTTTTCACGGATTGTCTGTTCGATCACGCGTGGTCCGGCAAAACAGATCAACGCGTTGGGCTCGGAAATATGAACATCGCCCAGCATCGCGTAGGACGCGGTTACGCCACCTGTTGTCGGGTGGGTCAAAACGACGATGTAAGGCAGGTTCGCTTCTTTCAGCATCTGCACGGCAACGGTTGTCCGTGGCATCTGCATCAGCGACAGGATGCCTTCCTGCATACGCGCGCCACCGGCGGCGGAAAACAGCACAAGCGGGCGCTTCAGTTCAACTGCGCGTTCGGCAGCTGCGATGATCGCGTTGCCGACATACATGCCCATCGAACCACCCATGAACGAAAAGTCCTGCGCGGTGGCGACAATTGGCGTCCGACCGATTTCACCTTCGGCCACCAGCATGGCTTCTTTTTCGCCAGTCTTCTTCTGGGCTGCCTTCATACGTTCAGGATATTTTTTCTGATCCTTGAAGTGCAGCGGATCAGCCAGCGGTTCTGGCACGTCGACCTCAACAAAAATACCGCCATCAAATAGCGCCTCAAACCGGGCACGCGGTGTGATCGCCATATGGTGATCGCAATTCGTGCAAACGTTCAGGTTTTCCGACAATTCGCGGTGGAACAGCATGGTTCCGCACTCATCGCATTTCTTCCAAAGGTTTTCGGGCACCTCGCGGCGCGAAAAGATCGAGTTAATCCGCGGGCGGACGTAGTTGGAAATCCAGTTCATCGGGTATCCCTGTTGGCGTTATCAGCCCCTAAATAAGCGCCCTTGCGCACAGTTGCAATCACGCAACCGCCACAAGGCTTGTCTGAAACGTCATGGTCAATTATGCCGTTACCCCAATGAACAGGGATAAGGCAGAGCGGCGCGGATACAAAAAACAAAACGCCCGCCAAGAAGACACCGGTGAAGATGACCTTTAAACGACTGATGGCCGCAGCAGGGGCCATGCTGCTAACGGCGTGTACGGCAGAAGATTTTGTAAGCCTCGGCGCACCCGATGACGTCGCACGCTCCGTTGTTGTGCGCGACGGAGGGGTGACGATAGCTGCCCCTTCCGGGTTCTGCATTGATAACGGCATGAGCAAATCAGCCGAAGGATTTGTTGTGCTTGGTGGTTGTGATGTCATCACCCGCGGCAAAGCGTTTGGCCCTGTAAATAACGCGATTATCGTCGTGTCAGTTTCCCAGGATCGGGCCGACGCGCTGGCTGGAACCAAACGATTAGCTGCGATGGTTGGTGGCAATCCGCTTGTCACCAAATACGAAGAGGGCGTCAGCCTTATTCAGTTGGAAACCGGAGGAGACGTATACATCCCCAACGGCGAACCAAAACATTGGCACGGGATAGCAACGGTGAACGGTTACCTTGTTTTGATGAGCGTTTATTCCCCAGAAGGTGGAACAGCGTCCCGCATGTCCGGTGGTGACCTGATTTTGAATCTGGCACAGAACATTCGCCTGAACAGTCCATTCCGGATGCTGCCCAAGCCCCCGAAACTCCGCCCGAGCTGAATTGCGCCTTTCCAGCGCAACTCCAATCGGTAAAGATTACATTTAGTTTTAGGTCTAACTCGGGTCGAAATGGCAGATTCCAGAAAAACAGTGATTGTTGAATGGTTCTATTCAGCCCTTCTTAGGGTCTGGAACCGTGCGGCGTCGCGGGCGGGAACTGCTGACCTAAGTAAACTTCGCAATCAGCGAACGCGGGCACGCGTGTTGCGCTATCATTTGAACCGCCTGATCCATATCGCGGACAACCGGCTGGCGTTGCCGCTGATTGGCTCAACCGCGATCCAGAAACCCTATGACGCTGACTGGGCGTGGCGGCCCGAGATTTTTCGCGGTTCGCTTCCTGTGCCCGGCATGTCTTCGGTCGTCAGCAAAACCAAAATGGGCGAACAGGTCACCTTGTTCCACGATTGTATCGTGTCCGAACTGACCCTTCGCCAGCTGCGCAACACCCGCGAAGAAGACCTTGCCCCCTATGGGCTTCGCATGGACGTTTTCTGATTCGACGGCTCGTTTCTGTCCCTTGCCATCGATCTGCCCGACGACGGCATGAAAGACCTTGGCCGTCGCCATCTGATCCGCTTGGAAACCATCGTCGAAATGGAAAAACCGCTTGAGATTTTTGCCCGTCTCAACGTGCGTCACGGGCCAAACACAGAACAGCTGGTCCGTGAACTGCCCTTGAACGAGCAAAACGTCATGGTCGAATTTGACTTGGGCTACACTCGTCTCTACGAAAAACGGATCGAAAACGCGTGGATCGACTTGATCTTTGAAGGTCCCGAGATGAACCAAGTCATTTTGCGCGACTTGACCCTATCCCGCCGTCCCCGCGCTGAGTTCTAGGAGAGCGATATGAGCACCTCGGAAATCACATTGACCCCGCAACGTCTGTTTGAAGGCGTTTGGACTGCGATTATCACCGGCGCAAAAGACGAACCCGATCTTGGTGTCACGCATCTGGAAAAGCCGATCCACGGCGCGACACTTACCAAGACCGAAACCAAAGGGCAGTGGGAACTGAAAGTTCCGGTGCCGGTTGAAGCGATCTGCGACGGGGTTCAGACGTTTTTGGTGATGGACAAAAAGGCCGACGAAGTGGTTGGCAGCTTTTCCCTTATATCCGGCGAAGCGCTAGGCGATGATATCCGCGCCGAAATGGATTTGCTTCGGGCTGAATTCGACATGCTCAAACGGGCATTCCGTCGGCATTGTCTGGAAACCATGTAGGTTTATGTAATTTTACATTACGTAAACGTAAGTTTTTGATGGATATGACGCTAGGTTCCGCGTGACACGGACGCAGGGCTTCTGAATGTTGCACGCAAAGGAGCCTGCAATGTCCAACTATCCAAATCTTCTCGCCCCGCTCGATCTTGGTTTCACAACCTTGAAGAACCGCGTTCTTATGGGCTCGATGCACACAGGATTAGAAGAAACCAAGGATTGGCAGCGCGTCGCCCGTTTTTACACCGAACGCGCCGAAGGCGGCGTCGCCCTGATCGTCACCGGCGGCATGGCCCCCAACCGCGAAGGCGGCGTGTTCCCCGGTGCAGCGGGCCTGTTCAGCGATGAAGACATTGCCAACCACAAGATCGTCACCGACAGCGTGCATCAGGTAGGTGGCAAAATCGCGATGCAAATCCTTCATGCGGGTCGCTACGCCTATGGCAAGACCTGCGTCAGCGCGTCTGCGATCAAGTCGCCAATCAGCCCGTTTTCCCCAACCGAACTAGACGAGGAAGGCATCGAAAAGCAGATCAGTGACATCGTCACCGCAGCCACCCGTGCCCGCGAAGCAGGTTATGACGGGGTCGAGATCATGGGATCCGAAGGCTATTTCCTGAACCAGTTCCTCGTCACGCATGTCAACAAGCGCACCGACCGCTGGGGTGGCAGTTACGAAAACCGCATGCGCCTGCCGATTGAAGTCGTTCGCCGCAGCCGAGAGGCCGTTGGCGAAGATTTCATCATCATCTACCGCCTGTCGATGATCGACCTGATCCCCAACGGCTCGACCCATGAAGAGGTCGTCCAACTGGCGCAAGAGATCGAAAAAGCGGGCGCCACGATCATCAACACCGGCATCGGCTGGCACGAAGCCCGCATCCCGACCATCGCCACCAGCGTCCCGCGCGCTGGCTTTGCGTGGGTGACAAAAAAGCTGATGGGCAAGGTGGGTATTCCGGTCGTTACATCGAACCGCATCAACATGCCCGACGTTGCCGAAGACGTTCTGTCAGGCGGTTGTGCCGACATGGTCAGCATGGCGCGCCCATTCCTTGCTGACAGCCAGTTCGTCGCCAAAGCGGCTGCGGGTCATGGCGACCAGATCGCGCCGTGTATCGCCTGTAACCAAGCCTGTTTGGACCACACGTTCAGTGGCAAACTGACATCCTGCCTTGTGAATCCACGTGCCTGTTCGGAAACCGAGTTGGAAATAACCCCGACCAAAGCCCCCAAGACAATCGCCATCGTCGGCGCTGGTCCTGCGGGTCTGTCCACCGCGCTCACCGCGGATGAACGGGGTCACAAGGTAACCCTGTTTGACGGCTCTGATCGTATTGGCGGGCAGCTCAACTACGCCAAACAGGTGCCGGGGAAAGAAGAATTTCACACTCTGATCGACTGGTACGAAGCGATGGTAGCGTCCAGCAGTATTGACCTTAAACTAGGCGAACGTGTGTCGGCTGATGATCTAAGCGGGTTTGACGAAGTCATCATCGCCACCGGCGTCACCCCCCGCGATCCGAATATCCAAGGTCAGGACAACCCAAAGGTTTGCACCTATATCGATATCCTTACCGGCAAGGTCGAAGCAGGTAACAAAGTCGCCGTCATCGGGGCAGGTGGTATTGGCTTTGATGTGTCCGAATACCTTGTGCATGAGGGCGAAAGCATCACGCTTGATAACGACCGCTGGAAAGAAGAATGGGGCATCGGCGATCCCGAAGCGCAACGAGGTGGGCTGGTTGAAACCGGCCCCGCGCCAGAAGTGCCTGCGCGTCAGGTGACCTTGCTTCAGCGCAAGAATGAACGTCTGGGTAAACGTCTGGGTAAGACGACAGGCTGGATTCACCGCGCGGCTTTGAAGATGAAAGACGTCGAAATGCTCGGCGGTGTGAACTACGATCGAATAGATGATCAGGGCCTTCACATCAGCTTTGGCGAGACACGCGAAAATCCGACACTGATCGAAGCCGATACTATTGTTATGTGTGCCGGACAATTGCCGGAAAGAAGCCTAGCTGACGCGTTAGAGGCAAAAGGCATAACCTGTCACATTATCGGCGGAGCGGACGTTGCGGCGGAACTGGATGCCAAACGCGCGATCAATCAAGGAACGCGTCTAGCGGCAAGCTTGTAAGGGGGCTTTGCCCCCGTCGCCGTTGGCGACTCCCCCGGATATTTTTGGTCAGAAGATGATTAAGGATTGTCTTTGCCTTCGGGTTGGGGATTGCTCTGCCCGTTCCTTTGGAGATGCAGATGGTCTTCGTCACAATAATCTTCGGCCTGTTGCCGAGCTTTCTGATGGTCATTTTGGGCGGCGTGCTACGCCCTCGGCTGTCAGCGAACGCTTGGCAGGGCTTGGATAAGCTCAACTTTGAAATTTTGTTTCCGGCGTTGATTTTCGTGGCTGCATCTTCGCGTCCGCTATCACCTTCAGACCTTTTGGGGATCGGCCCAGCCGTTTGGCTAATACTAAGCGCGGGTTTGGTGCTGGGCTATCTGGCGCGGCCGTTTGGACCAGAGCGGTTTCGCGACTATGCCGGAGCTTGGCAAACAGCGTGGCGGTTCAACACGGCCATGGGTTTTGTGGCCATCACGACGATCGTGGGCGCGCCTGCCGGAATTCTGGCGGTTGCCGTGGGCATGGCCATTCCGGTGGCTAACATGTTCGCTGTTCTAGCACTTAGCCGAGGGGCAGGGAGCTGGAAGTCCACGTTTGTGAAGATAATCACCAACCCGTTTCTGATCGCGAGCCTTGCAGGTGTTGCCGTTGGATTGACCGGTCTGAAAATTCACCCCGTGCTAATGGCACCATTAGAGATGCTGTCGCGGGCGGCAATTCCAATTGCGTTGATATCTGTGGGGGCGACGATGAACTGGGGCGCCTTGGCGCGGCTGAACAGGTTCAGCGCAATTATCGTCGGCACCAAACTAATCGCGCTTCCAGCGTTGACGTTCATCGTGTGCTTCGTGCTTGACGTTGAAACGCTGCTTGCCTCAACCTTGGTGCTATTCGCAGCGCTTCCGACGGCAACCGCAGCCCATGTTCTTGCATCCGGTTTCGCCGCGGATCGCGAGTTTGCAGCGACGCTTGTTGCGCAGTCTACCTTGCTCTCGGCGGCGACCTTACCCTTGTGGATCACCGCCGTCACATTGCTTTTGTAGCAAAATAAGCAACAAACCCACCCATCGTTTCGTTGTTTCTTCGGAATGAACAAGCCTAGCCAATACCCCGATATTGTCCGCGCTTTGTCCAAATCGTGCCCCATTTCGGCGCCATACCTAATCACGAAGAAAAGGTAGTCGAGGTATTAGGATGGATCGTTTAACTGAAATGGAAGCCTTCGCCACTGTGGTGGATCAGGGTGGATTTACGGATGCCGCCAAGCGCATGGGCATCTCAAAATCAGCCGTGTCTAAGCACGTGTCGAGCTTGGAAACGCGCCTTGGGGCGCGGCTCTTGAACCGCACAACGCGTCGCGTTAGCCCGACCGAGATCGGTTTGGCTTACTACGATCGCGCCCGTCGCGTTCTCAATGACGCGGGTGAGGCTGACGCGCTTGTCACGTCAATGCAATCAGCGCCATCTGGCCTGTTGCGCATTTCGGTTGCGACCGACTTTGGTGTGAACCACCTAAGCCCGATCCTTGGTGATTTCCTTGGCGACTTCCCAGACATCACCGTCAACATGGTGCTCAATAACCGCTACGTTGAACTGATTTCGGAAGGGTTCGATATGGCCGTCCGCATGGGCGAGCTTGAAGACAGTTCTCTGCGTGCCCGCAAATTGGCCGAAACAACCAAACGTATGGTCGCCGCGCCGTCCTATTTCGAAGAATACGGACGCCCGCAGAAAATCGACGATCTGAACGAACACAAACTACTGCATTATTCCAACCAGTCCGCTGGCAACGTCTGGAAATTGACCGCCCCTTCGGGTGAGCGCCGTCAGGTCCGCACCGCAGGCTGGCTTTCGGTCAATGACGGCCAATCGCTGCTGAATGCTGCGATTTCAGGTCTTGGCATCGCCTACCTGCCAAGCTTCCTTTACGCTGACGCGATGGAGCAAGGTCTTGTCGTCGACGCCATGCCAGAGCTGCCACAAGAAACCCAAGGCATCTACGCGGTCTACCCGCCCGGTAAATTCACCCAGCCTAAGGTCCGCGCCTTTATCGACTTCCTTGTGCATAGCTTTGCCGACAAGGATCCGTCGAATTGGTAAGCCCCTAGGCAGACATCTTTTTCCTCGGGAAAGGGTCGCTCGCGATAACTCGCAGCGGCCTTTTCTTTGTTACGTTGCTGAGAGGTTCCCTAGGACAACCCACCAAGCCCATGGATCAAGACCGCAGTGTTGGCAGCCAGCCACTCTTCTGCATATGCCTCATCGTTCAAAACCGTTGGGCTGTCGTCCTGTACCATTGAGGCATACATGATCTGGCCGCCCAAGCGATCCAACACGATGCCGGTTATAAACTCGATCTTCATGTCCGCACTCACAAAGCCTGCCTCTTGGGCCAGCAACAAGTACTCGGTTAACCCTTTGTGAAACTGCGCGGTGTTGACGTAGCTTCTGCTGTCTCTTGTGATGATGCGAAAAACAGGCGCTTGCACTAAAAGCGCGCGAAAAGTTTCCGAGATGAACATTTCGAGACGCAAAAGGAACTCTTCCCGCTTCTTCGGGGGCTTCGCAATCAGGCGCAGCGGAACTTCAAAGCTCGTCTGAGTGAACTCTTCGACGATAGCATCGAACAAGCCCTGTTTTGACCCAAAATAGTGATGGATCATGGTCGAGCTAGCGTTCGCAGTTTTGCATATCTCGCGGACCGACACGCCGGCAAAACCACGGTCCGCGAAAAGTGTTCTTCCTGCTTCGAGCAATCGGGCTTTGATCGAGTCTTCTTTGATGGCGGCCTCCATGATTCAAGCCCCCTTTATTCATGCACGAATATTATGCCGCCGCCAATGCCGCTTCGGACTCGATTTTCTCAATCTTTCTGGGATGCGGTTCGCCAGTTTCGATGAAGTGCGCTAGCTCCTCGAGTCCACGCAAAAAACCTGGGTGGAGGCTTTTTGTGAACATGCCCTTCATTGGCTTGCTGAACCATTTTGTTACGGCCTCGCCAGTGTAGGTGATCGTACAAGACGAGTCATCCACGGCCTTCACGCTAACGGTCGCAATATAGCCTAGCATCGGCATGACTTTTGGCGTTTTGCGCAAGGTGACACAGGTCGAAATGCTCCGCTTGGCGTCGTTATAGGCCGTGATGACCTCTTCTTGGTGCATCGGTTGCAATTTCTTGATCAGGTAGAAATTGCGCCCTTTGGCTGGGGCGCCGGGTAGGGCTGGGCCGGGAATAGCGTCGGCGGTTGGGTTCGCCGCCATCCAGCGGTCAACGGCGACAAAGTCTTCGCCAATAATCCGCCACGCATGATCTGCCGAGGCATTTACAGTGATGGAGTGAGTAGACGATTTCATGGGATATCTTTCGATTGATTGGTAAATTCTAACAAATGTTAGATATGTTGGCGAACTTGATTTGTCAATCATCGCTCAGTTGAAATCGTAAAAGTGAAGAATGGCGCGAGAGCTCGTCACCGCGCGCTGGTAAGCGCACGGTGCAACGGTCAGCCGTTCAGATCTGCCAATTATTTGGTAACTAGATTGTGGATTGGCGCGGAAATCTTATCCGCAATTGGCCAACCGTAGGGTGGGTTTTCAACCCACCGTCACCCGTATGTCGGATGAAACTTCCCAGTGGGCGACAGGGTGAAAATCTCGCACCCGTCTTTGGTCACGCCAACCGAATGTTCAAACTGAGCCGAAAGCGATTTGTCCCGTGTCACGGCTGTCCACTCATCCGCCAGAACTTTTGTTTCGGCGCGTCCAAGATTCACCATCGGTTCGATTGTGAAAAACATACCTTCTTCCAGGACAGCCCCTGTTCCAGGGCGTCCGTAATGCAGGACATTGGGCGGTGAATGGAACACCCGCCCCAGTCCGTGACCGCAGAAGTCGCGCACGACAGACATCCGCTGCGCTTCGACATAATTCTGGATAGCATGACCAATATCACCAAAGGTATTGCCCGGCTTTACCGCCTCAATCCCCTTCATTAGGCTGTCGTGGGTCACTTGGATCAGACGCTCGGACTTGCGGCTTAGCTTGCCTGCAACATACATCCGACTGGAGTCGCCAAACCAGCCATCCTTGATCACGGTGACGTCGATGTTGATGATATCGCCGTCTTTTAGTTTCTTCTCGCCGGGAATACCGTGGCAAACCACGTGGTTCACGCTGATGCAGCTGGCGTGCTGATAACCGCGATACCCGATGGTAGCCGAGGTCGTCCCCATCTCGGTCACACGCTTTTCAATGAACGCGTCAATCGCCCCTGTCGCCTGACCCGGGAACACATGTTCTGCGACCTCATCAAGGATCTGCGCGGTCACTTGACCAGTCGCACGCATCCCCGCGAAATCCGCGTCTTCGTAAATCCGTATCCCGTCCCGCGTCATGCGGCCCTTATGGTCTTTCAACAGAGTATCTCCGTGTCTGATGTCTTAAGGGGTGACATAAACCTTCAGGGTGAAAAGCGCTAGAGGGGGTGAAGACCCGTCTTTCCGCTGAACTGGTATTATTAACCGAATTAGTCCCGAGCGCTGTCGTCCTTCGCCAGTTCCGCAATCGACTCCAAGATAAAGTCGACGTCCTTGTCGCTCATCAAGACGCTAAAGTTCAGCCGGACAAAACCGGGCTTCCGGCTTTCGTCCCCAGCGAGGATCTGAGAGCGAAGGCTGTTCGATAACTCTTCAGAAATGCTGAGCAGCCGATGGACATACGGACCCGCACAGGCACATCCGCCTCTGGCCTGAATGCCAAACCTGTCGCTTAGTGTGCGGGTAAACAATTGATAGTCGAACGGACGACCGTCGGCGTGATCAACGATAAAGGAAAATATTGGAAGACGATCCTTTCGTGGCCCACCTAAAAGCCTGATCGTCGGGCTATCCTTCCAAGCTTCAACCGCCCGTTCTGTAAGCTCTGCGTTACGGCGGGTGATGAATTCCTGACCCAAGGCGTCTTTCGCAATCATCGCAAGGGCACACGGATGTCGCCGATGATATTGGGCGTTCCGCCTTCTTCACGCTCTTCGATATTTGACAAGTAGTCATGCGTGCGATCGTTCACAAAGGCCACGGTTCCGCCCCCGGGAAAATACGGCCGGTTGGCCACAACCGAGTCACGTCGAATAATCAAAACGCCAGAGGCCCCCGGGCCGCCGACGAATTTGTGTGGTGACATCACAACGGCATCAATCTCAGTATGTTCCGGCGACATATCGATGGGCAAATAGGGTGCGCCGCCAGCATAATCCCAGACCATGGTGGCCCCAGCCGATTTGACGATCTGCGTAATCCCCGCGATGTCCGCACCGATCCCCGTTACGTTGGATGCAGCTGAAAATGCAGCAATCACGCGCCCCTTACGAGACTGGGATTCAAGAACTTTCCGAAGCTCTTGGGCGTCCGGTCCCCCACCTTCCGCCTCGGCGATTTCGATGACCTGTGCACCGCTTTCCCGCCACGGCAGGATGTTTGAATGATGCTCATAGGGACCGATTAGAACGGTGACGTGCTCACCTTGGGACAAATCATTCTGAACACCAAGCAAATGAAGAAGCTTGTTCAGCGCCAACGTGGCGCCCGAGCCGGAAAAAATGACCGCGTGTTCGTCTTGGGTGCCGCCGCACTTTTGCAGGATAACTTGGCGGGCTTCTTCGCGCAACTGTGTCGTGTAGCCCCCCCCAATACGAAGCTTCGGTGTGGCTGTTTGCGTAGAATGGCAGCACCTGCTCTAGAACGAACTGCTCGACCTGTTTCAGCGCCCGTCCGGATGCAACATAGTCAGCATAAATCAACTCTCGGGGTCCATGCGGTCCGGGAATTTTAACACCTTTACCAATCAGACCTGCATTCAAAGATTCCAGTATGTTGGGATCGGATCGCAGTTCCTTTTCGAATGCCGCTAAAGGGGCGCTTTCGGTACTTTGGGTTTCTGATCGGTCAAACATCGCGCGATTCCTATTTTACGTGACACCAAATTACATGGGTATCAGCGAAATTTCTTCACCGCTTTATCGGTAGAATTGCCATAAATTCTATCATTTGATCGCTAAATGATACAAAAACTAGATAATATAGACATCCGAATTCTCGACGTACTTCAGCGCGACGGGTCCCTTTCTCAGCGAGAAATCGCAGATCAGGTTGGGCTTTCGCAAAATGCGTGTTGGCGGCGGCTGAAACAGCTGGAAGAAACCGGTGTTCTGAAAGGAACACGCGCGATTGTGGACCCAAAGGCATTCGGACTGGATTTGACCGTGTTTGTGATGCTCAGGACGCGGAACCATTCAATGGAATGGTCCAAGGAGTTTCGCAAACACATCGAGGGCATCCCACAAGTGATCGAATTCCATCGGATCGGGGGCGACTGGGACTATATGCTCAAGATTTTGACGAATGGCATGGCCGGATACGATAGCGTTTATCGGAAGATCATCACAGGCTTCGAACTTGATACTGTGACCGGTTTTTTCTCTATGGAACCGATCATGTCAGACCGTCCACTTGGGTTGCCGGATAATATTGGGGGTCGCGGTTCCTAGTTTAGCACGCCACAGACACCCCCCAATTCAACAACACGTAGGTCGGGCTTCAGCCCGGCTTTTCGACCTGCCAAAAATAGTCCATTTCGCTTTAGCCACCACTTCGGGGCGTGATTGGTAGTTGCCCCGAAATTCCGACGGCTTGTTCAAATCGCTTGGCTGCGCGTAACAGTTCTGCTTCGCCTCTTGGTTTGCCCATGATCTGAACCCCAATCGGCAACCCTTCTGACGTAAATCCGCAAGGCACGCTAATCGTCGGGCATGCGGTCATGGTTAGTGCAAAGGTGATCGAGAACCAGTCGATATAAGTCTCACACGGCTTTCCATCGATTACGGTGACGTAACGCTGATCAACAGGAAACGGTGCAATCGAAGCCGCAGGGCAAATCAGAAAATCATGCGTTTCAAAGAAAGCGATGATCTTCCTGTAAAGTTCGATCCGAACGCGCTCCGCCTCAAATATCTGGGACGGAGTTATGTTCAACCCGCGTTCGATATTACCAATAATCTCGGGTGCGATCCGGTCGCGATGCTCTGCCAGTACTGGTTCCATCATGGTGGCAAATAGTACGGCGCGAAGGGTCTGAAATGCCTCAAGCACGCCGGTGAAATCAGGGATGTCGTCTGTCACATCGGCGCCAAGATCGGCAAAGACGTTGGCCGCACCACCGCACACATTGGCGATTTCCTTTTCCATGGAAACGATGGAAAGATCAGGGCTGAACGCGACACGCTTTGGCATGCCTGTTTCCTGCAGTGCCTCAACAAACGATGGACCGGCGTGATCAAAAGACAGTGGGTCGTCAATCGTCTGACCCACGCCTGCATCCAGCATCAACGCTAAGTCGTCAACATTTCGCGCCATTGGCCCTTCGACCCAAAGAGTATCCATCGACGGCAATCTTGTGCCGCGCGGTACACGGCCCGGACCGGGGCGCAAACCGACAATTCCGTTAAACGCAGCGGGGGTGCGCAGGCTGCCACCTAGGTCATTTCCCGTGGCCAGCCAAACCGATCCACTCGCCAACGCCGCACCTGATCCACCAGACGACCCACCCGCGCTTTTGCGCAAATCCCAAGGGTTGCGGGTCAGACCGTTGACGGGGTTAAACGTGTGTCCCCCTGCCCATTCCGGCACGTTGGATTTGGCGACAGCAATCGCCCCGTTGCTTTCCAACTGCCTGACGGTTGCATCAGACTGTCCAGCGACGTTGTCGGCGAAAATGGGGGAACCATAGGTTGTCACCGCACCACCAAGGTCGTTGTAGTCTTTCACAGCGATCGGAAGACCGCAGAGCGATTTTGGATTTTTCGCCTGTGCATCTACGTCCAGAGATTTCGCTTGTTCTCGGGCTTGCTCAAAACAATGGATGGGCAAGGCGTTTACTTGGGCATCAACAGTCTCAATGCGCTGAATGGACGCCTCGACCATTTCAAGCGGAGACACCTCTTTTGAACGGAGGCTGGCAACTGCTTGGGTTGCGGTCATTTTGATCAGTTCATTGTTCGCATCGCTCATGGACAGTCCTAACTTTGCGCGGGTTTAACCAGACACCTGTGCCTTGCGAAAAGCTTACGAACTAAGGTCGCTAACGTATACTTCTTTTGTTTTTGCCGCGATTCCACTTGTCTCATAGACCGTTTGAATTAGTTCAGCCCCAGACACCCCAATCACCGAAACCCAACAGGTTTCCCCAACTCAACTCCTTTAGGGCTGATCTGCGTGTCGTAGCAAATCACCTCAACCCCTGCTGCGCGCGCTGTTTCAAAAGCGGCAGCGTAGGCCGGATCAATATCCGCCGCTAGGGCCATCTCGGCACAATCTGTTCGCTGGACAAGATAAAACATCACCGCCCGATGCCCCGCTGCCACCATCGCGGCCAGTTCCCCTAAATGCTTCGTGCCACGCGCTGTTACGCTATCGGGAAACTCTGCCAATCCAGCCTGACGACACAGCGTCACAGACTTCACCTCTACATAGGCATCCGTCAGGCCATCCCCGCGCAACAGGAAATCAATCCGGCTTTTCTCGCCGTACTTTTGTTCAGGTAAAACTTGTCCGTACTCGGCCAACTCAGGCACCTCGCCCGCTATCAAAGCCGCTTTCAAGGCGCGATTGGGAACCGCTGTATCGACACCGGTGAAATGCCCGTTCTCGTGGTCCACCAACCGCCAGCCGTATTTCAGCTTCTTCTTGGGATCATCATTCGGCTCGACCCATATCTTCATGCCTTCGTCGGCAAGCCCCATCATCGAACCCGGATTGGCACAATGGGCCGTGACCTCTGACCCGTCCTCTAGCCGAATATCCGCAAGGAAGCGTTTGTAGCGACGGATCAGCCTCGCTGGGATAAGAGGGGTTTGAAACTGCATGGCTCGGGCCTATACCGTGTGAGAGCTACGGACAAGGAAGCAACAATGCCCAACCCCACCGCCGCAATGCTGGTGATCGGAGACGAGATCCTTTCGGGACGCACACGCGACGCGAATATGTATTATCTGGCGGGCGAACTGACGAAGATGGGCATCGATCTGAACGAAGTCCGTGTAGTGTCCGACGATGCCCCAGCGATCATCGCGGCGACCAAGGCTCTATCGGCGGGTTTTGATCATGTCTTCACCAGCGGAGGCATCGGCCCCACCCACGATGATATCACCGCAGATTGCATCGCCACCGCCTTTGACCGCCATATCGACGTGCGCGACGATGCCCGGAAGCTGCTGGAAAACCTCTACCGTGAAACAGGACGAGAGCTGAACGAAGCCCGCCTGCGCATGGCCCGCATCCCCGACGGGGCCACGTTGATCGACAACCCCGTCAGCACTGCCCCCGGTTTCAGCATCGAAAACGTTCACGTAATGGCGGGTGTGCCAGCGGTGTTCCAAGCCATGGTCGCGACCGTTCTGCCCCAACTGACCGGAGGCCAGCCGCTTCTAAGCCAGTCGATCCGTCTGATGCAGGGCGAAGGCGACATTGCCACCCCCCTTGCCAAACTGGCCGAGGCAAACCCCGAACTATCCATCGGGTCCTACCCGTTTCAAAAGGACGGGGTCTTTGGCGCCCATATCGTTATCCGCGGCACCGATGGTGCCCAAGTCACCGCTGCAATCCTCAAACTCCACGAGATGTTCCCGCAATGATGCCCGACGCCGAAACCCTCTATGAAGTTATCGACCACACATGGCCCGCCGCCCGTGAAATCCCTTGTGGGCCATTCCAGCTGCGCGATGGTCGCAGTGGTGGCAAACGCGTGTCGGCTGCAACTGTTCTTCACCCAAACTGGACGCAGGAAGACATCATAGACGCAGAACAAGGCATGGAGCGCCTGAACCAATCCAAGCTTTTCATGCTGCGCGAAGGCGAAAGCCGCTTTGACGATGCACTCGCCAATCAGGGCTACGACATCATCGACCCCGTCAACATGTTCTGCATTCCGGTAGGAGAGCTAGCCAAGAACATCCCGCCTCGGGTCAGCACGTTCGCCGTATGGTCGCCGCTCGCAATTGGCTATGACATCTGGGAAGCAGGCGGCATCGGCCCAGGTCGGTGGGCCGTTATGGACCGCGTAAAAGGCCCCAAAACCTCAATCCTTGGCCGTCAAAAAGACAAGCCTGCTGGCATCGGATTTGTCGGCATACATGACGGCATTGCCATGGTCCACGCTCTTGAAGTTCTCCCCGATCAGCGCCGCCAAGGCATGGCCGAAAAGATGATGGCTGCGGCCTCAATTTGGGCGCAAAAAAACGGTGCCACGCATATGTCAGTCATCTGCACGGCGGAAAATGACGCTGCGAACAATCTCTATTTCAAACTGGGCATGAAACATATCGGGGGCTATCACTACCGTCAGAAATGACGAGGACCCTGACATGACCAATACCAAAGTGACCGCCCTCGACCTGCCGATGGTCGACCCGCTGCCCGAAGCCACCCAGAAATATTTCGACATCTGTCAGGAAAAGCTCGGCATGGTCCCGAATGTCCTTCAGGCTTATGCGTTCGACATCGACAAGCTAAACGCCTTTACCGCGATGTATAACGACGTGATGCTGGCAGACAGTGGCCTGTCTAAACTCGAACGCGAAATGATTGCCGTGGTCGTGTCATCCATCAACAAATGCTTTTACTGCCTCACCGCCCACGGTGCCGCTGTTCGCCAGCTTTCGGGTGATCCTCAGCTGGGTGAAATGCTGGTGATGAACTACCGCGCCGCCGATCTTGACCCTCGTCAGAAAGCCATGCTCGACTTCGCCGAAAAGGTAACCGAGGCTAGCCACAAGATCGAAGAACCCGACCGCCAAGCGCTACGCGACGTGGGTTTTTCAGACCGAGACATCTGGGACATCGCCAGCGTCGCGGGGTTCTACAATATGAGCAATCGCGTAGCCTCGGCGACCGATCAACGGCCAAACCCAGAATACCACGCATCATTCAGATAGCGCGGTGTATTTGTAGGGTGGGTTTCCAACCCACCATAACTGCCCACACCCCTTAAGCGCTTTTTCAACCGCTTCTTCCAAATCAAATCCGTTCATGCGGGCAACGTGATCAGCCAGCATAGGCAGATAATCGTCACCGCCATCATGGGCGTTGGCATAGGTGTAATACTGTTTCGCCGCACCAGACATTAGCCCGACAACCCCTGCATCCGTCGCCATCTGATGGGCATAGCTGATGTCCTTCAGGGCGTTTACCAATGCGAATTTATGCGCATTCGGGTCGCGCTCGACAGCACCTTTTGTGAAAGTTTCAAAGAATCCGCTGCCCATGCGGCTGGGGCCAATAATTTCCTGAAATATCTGCGGCGAGATACCCGACTTTGCGCTCATCGACAGCGCTTCGGCGTAGAGCGCCCCATAGCTCATGGCCAGAAAGTTCATCACCAGCTTCATCCGGTGACCGCTTCCAATTGGGCCGATGTGTTTGATCGTTCCAGACCAGCACTCGATGATGGGCGTGACCGTGGCAACGTCGTCTTCGTTTCCGCCGACCATTGCATCGACAGTTCCGTCCTCGGCCTCTTTCGGGGTGCGGCCTAGCGGGGCATCGACCATCGACATACCCTTAGCCCCAAGATCGGCCGCTAGCGATGCCGTGGAATCCGGCAAAGCTGTCGAGGTGTCGATCACAATCAACCCCGGCTTTGCGTTCTCCAAAATACCGCCCGACCCACGGATCGTCGCTTCGACGGTTTTACTGTTGGGAAGACAAAGATGGATCACATCACAGTGCTCAACCATTTCGGCAATAGATGACGCTTCCTTAGCGCCCTTGGATACGAGACTATCAACGGGAACCCGATTGTGATTGCCTTTGATCCAGAGATCATAGCCGCCGAGCAAAATATTCTTCGCCAGCCCGTGTCCCATAAATCCGACGCCAATGAATCCGACGGTTGGTTTTGAGGTGTCTGATGGCATGATTGATCCTCCGGTCGTTTGCTGAGTTGGCCGGAGTTTGACCTAAACATTCCGAAATTGGAACGTTTACTTTCTATTAAGGTTTAGGGGAGGGGGCATATGTAGTGTTTCGATGTACAAAATGTACAAATGTCATCAAACGCCGGTCGCCTGAAGGATCGAAATTCGGGTATCGCCGTACTTCCGTTGATCGAGAAGTTCGAGTGTCTCAGGCACCTCAATTTCGGCGCTTTCTTCCCAAACGATCAGGGCGTCTTTGGCGACCCAACCACCCCTGATCGCGCCCGCGATTGCCTGTTCTCCTAGCCCCTTTCCATAGGGCGGATCGAGGAAAATGAGGTCACAGGGCGCACCCTTGTTTGCGCCTAACCGTCTGGCATCACTGCGAAAAATTTTGGTGTCCTTTTGGGCGCGGCACAGTTCGATGTTCTGGCGAAGCAGATCTTGTGCCTTGCGCCCGTCATCCACAAAGGTCACATGCTGGGCGCCCCGCGACAGGGCCTCTAGCCCCAAAGCGCCGGTGCCCGCAAATAGATCCAACACCCGCGCGTCGGTGATAGGGTCGTCATAGGCCCCACCCACTAACACATTGAAAAGGCTCTCTCTTACCCGATCCGTCGTCGGCCTGAGATGCGCACCCGCATCCCCTTTCCCTACCGACGCAAGCGCTCTGCCGCGAAAATCTCCGGCAATAATCCTCACGCTTTCAACAGGGTTTTCAGCTCGGTTTCAGGGTCTGCAATAGCAACTGGATCGGGCGATTTGCCCGCTTCGATCAGCCGTTTGCCAACCATATAAGCGCGCGGATCGTTCATCGCATCGAGCGCCAGAAGATCATTTCCCTTGTAATACCAGAAGCTTACAGACGCGCCATCGCCCTTGCGGGTTACTACGTTGTCGTAACCGGTGCTCAGCCCAGCGATCTGTAGTTTGCAATCATACTGATCCGACCAGAACCAAGGTTTAGCAACATAGTCTTTGTCAGCGCCCATGATGTTTTGGGCAACCAGCTCGGCCTGATCAATCGCGTTTCCAACGCTTTCAAGCCGGATTCGCCCTTGTTTATAAGGGAAAGACGCACAGTCCCCTGCCGACCAAATATGCGGATCAGACGTGCGGCCACTGCTGTCGGTCTTGATTCCGTTGTCGATTTCCAAACCCGCAGCCTCAGCCAGACCGGACCCCGGTACGATACCAACGCCAACAATCACAAAGTCCACATCCAACTCGGACCCGTCGGTCAGTTTCGCACCGGATACACGCCCTTCGCCAACCAGCCGATCAAGGCCAACGCCTTCGCGGATGTCCACCCCGTGCGAACCGTGTAAGCCTCTGAAATATTGGGAAGTTTCCGGCGAAGCAACGCGTTGAAGAATGCGGTCCGCCATTTCCACCAGCCTTACTTTCAAGCCCTTATTCGCGGCAACTGCTGCCGCCTCAAGCCCGATATATCCGCCGCCAATGATAAGAACGCGCGCCCCTTCTTTGAACTCAGGCTCCATGCCGTTGGCATCTTCCAGAGTGCGAACCGTGTAAACACCGTCCAGATCACCCCCAATAGCGGCTGGAAGGCGGCGAGGCGACGATCCTGTCGTCAAAACCAGCTCGTCATAAGCAATCGTTTCAGCGCCTGTTGTGATGGTTTTTGTAGCGGGATCAATCGCATCGACCGAAGCACCGAGTTTCAGGGCTATGTCATTGTCAGCATAGAAACTTTCAGGGCGCAGATAGAGCCGCTCAAGCTCCATATCGCCGAGCAGATATGCCTTTGACAGCGGCGGGCGCTGATACGGAGGCGCAGCTTCTTCGCCGATCAGGGTGATCTTGCCGTCGAACCCAGTGTTACGCAGCTTCGTAACCAAAGACGAACCGGCCTGTCCTGCCCCAATGACAACCACATGAGTCATCCGCCATTCTCCCAATTGCAATTATTTAATTATTGGCGAAACTTATAACTCGAATACTCGAAGTGCAATTGACCGCAGGGGACATAAAATGACGATTTCAGTCGGTGACGAACTTCCCAACACAACTTTTTTGAAATCTACCGATTTTGAGGCCGTCCAGATATCCGGCGAAAAGCTTTTTAGTGGTCGTAATGTTGTTTTGTTTGCGCTTCCGGGGGCCTTCACCGCGACCTGTGATTCCCATCACGTTCCCAGCTTCATGCGCGTCGCTGACGCCTTGTGTGCGAAGGGGGTCGATGAGATCGTTTGTCTTGCCACCAATGATCCGTGGGTGATGGGGGCTTGGTCAAAGACCACTGGCGGGGCCGAGGCCGGGATTACGTTTCTGTCAGATCCTGAAAGCAAATTTACCGCGGCAATCGACATGATCATGGACGTGCCAGCCAGCGGATTTCACAAGCGATCAAAGCGCTATTCGCTTTACGCCCAAAACGGGATTGTAAAGATTTACAATCCCGAAGTGGCGCGTGGTTCTTGTGAGATTTCGGGCGGAGAAACCCTGTTGGCCCAGCTTTAAGAAGCTTCGACCAACAGCCCGTCTGCTTTTACTTTCTCGTAGCATTCGTCCAACGATTTGCGGGCGCGCTCGATCAGGGTGTCGATTTCATCACAGGTGATAACCAACGGCGGAGCAATGATCATGCGGTCTCCGACGTGGCGCATGATGACGTTGTTACCAAAGCAGAACTCGCGACAGATATAGCCGATGGTGCCAGCATCAGACGCAAATTTTGCTCGGGTTTCTTTGTTCGGGGTCAGCGCAATCGATGCCATCATGCCCACGACCTTGGCTTCGCCAACCAGCGGGTGATCCATCAGACCTTCCCACTTTTCCTTTAGATGGGGGGCGGCAACATCCCGCACGTGGCCGACAACGTTTTCTTCTTCCATGATGCGCAGGTTTTCCAACGCAACAGCCGCCGCTACGGGGTGACCCGAATAGGTATAGCCGTGGTTGAATTCGTCCTGACCGATTACAGAGGCGACTTCATCACATACGATTGACCCACCGATTGGCGCATAACCAGAGCTGAGACCCTTGGCGATGGTCATGATATGCGGACGGATGCCGAGCGTTTCGACGCCAAACCAGCTTCCGGTGCGACCAAAGCCACAGATGACCTCGTCTGCGATCAACAGAATTTCATACTTGTCGCAAATGCGCTGAATTTCTGGCCAATAGGTTTCAGGGGGCACGATCACGCCACCTGCGCCTTGGATAGGTTCTGCGATGAACGCTGCAACACGGTCTTCACCTAGCTCAAGAATGGCTTTCTCAAGCTCTTGTGCGCGGGCCAATCCAAAGTCTTCCGGAGCCATATCGCCACCCTCTGACCACCAGTCGGGCTGGTCGATGTGGTGAATGTCAGGGATAGGCAGGCCGCCCTGCGCGTGCATTCCTGCCATGCCACCAAGGCTACCAGAACCCACGGATGAACCGTGATAGCCGTTTTTGCGGCTGATGATAATCGACTTGGACGGTTTGCCTTTGAGCGCCCAGTAGTGACGCACCATGCGCAGATTGGTGTCGTTTGCTTCGGAACCCGATCCGGCAAAGAAAACGTGGTTCAGATCACCAGGGGCGAGCTCGGCCAGCTTGTTGGCCAAAGCGATCGCTGGCACATGCGATGTCTGGAAAAAGGTGTTGTAGTAGGGCAGCTCTCGCATTTGGCGCGCGGCTACATCTGCCAGTTCATCACGACCGTAGCCGATGTTAACGCACCACAGCCCCGCCATACCATCAAGGATCTGGTTGCCTTCGCTATCGGTAATCATCACGCCGTCAGCGCGTGTAATGATCCGAGCACCCTTTTCGGCCAACTCGCTGTTGTTGGTAAAAGGATGCATGTGGTTGGCGGCGTCGAGCGCCTGCAGTTCGGCAGTCGGTAAAATATTGGTTATCTGATTCATGACACTGTCCCTGACGGTTCGGATAAAGCTGATCCTAGAATATGATCAAATTATCCAGTGTCAATCGAATCAATTCGAAGGATGCGATTCGGTTAAATTGCGTAAAACCTGTTCCATCCCTGAAACAACGTCCTGCTTGATCGCATTCGCAGCTGTATGGGCATCTCCGGCCCTCATAGCTTCGATACATGCCTTGTGCAGGTCAGGCATATTCTGGGTGCCCATCCGGCCGATAATCACCCGAAGAGAGGGCCCGAAACGTAGCCACATGCTATCTGCCAATGACGATAGGATGGGCGCATCGGCAAGGTTGTAGAGCTGCGAATGAAATTCGTAATTCTTACGCAGATACCGCTTCACATCTCCACGTTCAATTGCGTCGTCCAGCTGGGTATCAATGGCCAGAAGGCGGTCCAAATCTGCTGGCGCTGCCCTTTGAGTTGCCAGAATTATTAGTTGTGGTTCAATGGCTTGCCTTGCAAACATCAGCTCGTTGACGTTTTCGGGTGTTAAGACAGGAACCGACACACGACGGTTTCCCTGAAAAGCTAGAGCACCTTCTGAAATCAGTCTGCGAAGCGCTTCACGAACCGGCGTCATGCCTGCGTCCAGCGTGCTTGTTAAACCTTGAATGGTGATTGCCTGACCGGGAATAATGTCACCGAACAGGATCAATTCACGAAGTTTGTGGTAAACAATTTCATGAGCAGGTTGAGAGGTCTTTTGCTGCTGTTCCAAGCCCAATTATCCTAAATAATAGCGTCCGAATTAATCGTTCCCATACTTTGCATTCGAACACTTGAGAGATCAACAGACCGATGAAAACATATTTTGGTTGCTAAAACGAGCAAGATTTGATCAAATGTTTTTTATTGAGGCACGCCCTCAGTACAACGGGAGATTCTAAATGAAAAATTACCTTCTCAATGCCGTCGCCGTAACGGCTTTGACAGCGACCGGTGCGCTTGCGGACGAAGTTCGCGTCTATAACTGGTCTGACTATATCGACGAAGAGCTGCTGACCCTCTTTGAAGAAGAAACCGGCATCGACTTGATCTACGACGTTTTTGACAGCAACGAATTGCTGGAAACCAAAATGCTTGCTGGCGGTTCTGGTTATGACGTTGTGGTTCCTTCGGCCACTTTCTTGCAGCGCCAGATTTCTGTCGGTGCGTTCCAGCCGCTTGACTACGATCAGCTATCAAACGCTGACAATCTTTGGGGTGTTATCCAGGATCGTACTGATCAGTACGACCCTGACGGTGCGTACTCGGTCAACTACATGTGGGGCACCACAGGTATCGGCTATAACATCGGCAAAGTAGAAGAAGCCTTGGGCGAAGATGCTCCGCTTGATTCTTGGTCGCTTGTTTTCGATCCGGCAAACATGGCGAAGCTCGCAGATTGCGGCGTTCACTTCCTTGACGCCCCAACCGAGATGATCCCAGCTGCGCTGAACTATATCGGTGAAGATCCAAACAGCCATGATCCAGAAGTTATCGCCAAAGCTGAAAGCGTCTTTGCTGGTATCCGTCCTTACATTCAGAAGTTCCATTCGTCTGAGTACATCAACGCGATGGCAAACGGCGACATCTGTGTAGCTGTCGGTTGGTCCGGTGATATCTTCCAAGCGCAATATTCTGCTGCCGAGGCAGAAAACGGCCAAGAGATCGACTATTCGATCCCAGTTGAAGGCGCGCAAATGTGGTTTGACCAGATGGCCATTCCTGAAGATGCACCAAACCCAGAAGGTGCGCACGCGTTCATCGACTTTATCCTGGATGCTGAAAATTCGGCTGCTGCGACCAACTACGTTTGGTATGCAAGCGGTAACGAAGCAGCTCAGGAATTCATCGATCAGGAAATCCTGGATTACCCAGCGGTTTACCCGGATGAAGATACGCTTGAGAACCTCTTCACCACGACACCTTACGACGTCAAAGTTCAGCGCGTCGTGACCCGTCTGTGGACTAAAATCAAGTCAGGCACCTAAGGCCTGCGAAACCCGCCCCTGTTGATTTTGGGGCGGGTTTTCTTATGCATTTCAAAGACATGAAGGGGAACAGCATGTCGAGCAACTCGGCCCCAAATGAGTACGCGCCGTGGGAAGATCCGAACGCTAAGCCGTTGATCGAATTCAAGAACGTCACCAAGAAGTTTGGTGAATTCACTGCGATCGACGATTTGTCCCTGAACATTTACGAACAGGAATTCTTCGCCCTTCTTGGCCCATCCGGCTGCGGTAAAACCACGATGATGCGGATGCTCGCAGGGTTTGAAGCCCCGACCGATGGTACAATCAATTTGGATGGTCAGGACATCGCTCCCGTGCCGCCAAATAAGCGGGCTGTGAACATGATGTTCCAAAGCTACGCGTTGTTCCCGCATCTTTCGATTGAAGAAAACATTGCCTTTGGTCTGAAGCGTGAAAACATGCCGAAAGGCGATATCGCTGATCGCGTGACCGAGATGCTTCGCCTGACCCGTCTAGAACAATTTGCCCATCGCAAACCGCATCAGATTTCCGGAGGCCAGCGTCAGCGTGTTGCCCTTGCCCGCTCATTGGCGAAAGCGCCGAAGCTTTTGTTGCTGGACGAACCGCTTGGCGCGCTGGACAAGAAACTGCGTCAGGATACCCAATTTGAACTGATGGATATTCAGGAAAAAACCGGGACCACCTTTGTGATCGTGACCCACGATCAGGAAGAAGCGATGACCGTTGCTAGCCGTGTTGCCGTAATGGATCACGGCAAACTGATGCAGGTTGCCACTCCGGATAAACTGTATGAGTACCCCGAAAACGTTCACGTCGCAGACTTCATCGGCGAAGTGAACCTGTTCGAGGGCAAGGCTGAAATCACCGGCGCCGGTCAATACAATGTCCACTGGGCAGAAGGTGCGACGCCGCTGAATGCGACGACAGACACTGAACTGACCAATGGCCAGTCATGCACCGTCGCAATCCGCCCCGAGAAAGTTGCGATCTCGGCCGAAAAGCCCACCGATGCAGCCAACACCGTTCAAGGTCAGATCATCGACATCGCCTATCTGGGCAACCTGTCGACCTATTACGTCAAGCTGGACACCGGTCAAATGGTCAAAGCGCAAACGGCGAATACGCGGCGTCTTTCGCGCCGAAGCTTCACTTGGGAAGACAAAGTCTGGCTTAGCTGGACCGCCACTGCTGGCGTTGTTTTGAAAGGATAAGCCATGAAGCGCCTGCTCATAGCCATTCCCTATCTGTGGCTTTTGGCCCTGTTTTTGGTGCCGTTCCTGATCGTCTTTAAGATTGCTCTGTCCGATACCGCATTGGCCCGGCCACCCTATTTCCCGCAGTGGCATTTAGAAGACGGCTTCAACGCTTTGATGGGGTATTTGGCCGAGTTTGATTTAGAAAACTTCTGGTTCCTGACGACGGATGATCTTTATTGGAAGGCGTACTTGTCCAGCCTTCGTATCGCTATCGTAGCAACGTTCTTTACGCTGCTCGTCGGCTTTCCAATCGCATATGGCATGGCCCGAGCCCCGCAGGAATGGCGCCCGACCCTGATGATGTTGGTGATCCTGCCGTTCTGGACCAGCTTCCTGATCCGTGTTTACGCATGGATCGGCATTCTGTCGGGCGAAGGGTATCTGAACCAGTTCCTGATGTGGATTGGCGTGATTCAAGAGCCGTTGATCATCCTGAACACCAACATCGCAGTTTATATCGGCATCGTTTACACCTATCTTCCGTTTATGATCCTGCCGATTTATTCGGCCCTTGAAAAGCTGGACGAAAGCCTGCTTGAGGCGGCCGAAGATCTTGGTTGTTCCCGCTTCACGGCCTTTTGGTTGGTGACTTTCCCGCTGTCCAAACAAGGTGTCATCGCGGGCTGTTTCCTCGTCTTTATCCCGACGATTGGTGAGTTCGTGATCCCGTCTTTGTTAGGCGGTTCCTCGACCCTCATGATCGGTAAGGTTCTGTGGGAAGAATTCTTCAACAACCGAGATTGGCCAGTGGCATCCGCGGTGGCGATTGTGCTGCTGCTGATCCTGATCATCCCGATCATCCTGTTTCAGCGCAACGAGCAGAAAAACAGGGAGGCAGAAGGATGAGACGTTTTTCTTGGTTCAATGCCACCAGCCTGACACTGGGATTTGCCTTCCTTTATCTGCCGATGGTCATCTTGGTCGTCTACAGCTTTAACGCGTCGAAACTCGTGACCGTTTGGGCGGGCTTTTCCACCAAGTGGTATGGCGAGCTGATGCAGAACGAAGCGTTTCTGGATGCTGCTTTGGTAACAATCCGCGTCGCTGTGTTTTCGTCTACTATCGCGACAATTCTCGGGACTATGGCAGCCTACATTCTGGTTCGCGGAGGCCGCTTCATGGGGCGTACCGTGTTCTCGGGTATGATCTATGCGCCGCTCGTGATGCCCGAGGTTATTACCGGTCTGTCGTTGCTTCTGCTGTTCATCGGCATTGGCTTGGACAGGGGCGTATTCACCATCGTTCTGGCCCACGCGACGTTTTCCATGTGTTACGTTTCGGTCGTCGTATCTTCGCGCTTGGTCAGTTTCGATCAGTCGTTGGAAGAGGCCGCGCTTGATCTCGGATGTACACCGATGCAGGTATTCCGATTGGTCACTTTGCCGATCATCGCGCCTGCGGTGATTTCAGGATGGCTGTTGGCGTTCACGCTGTCGCTGGACGACCTTGTGATCGCAAGCTTCACCTCAGGGCCGTCATCGACAACCTTACCGATCAAAATCTTTTCGGCTGTGCGCTTGGGTGTTTCGCCCGAGATCAACGCGCTGTCCACGATCATGATTGGTATCGTAACAATCGGGGTTGTCACTTTCTCGATCATGTCAAAGCGAAACGCCGTCAGACGCGAACGCGAAGCAAGGGCAGCTGATCGCGTCGTATAAGCCGCGCATTCGAGGATCGCACCTATAAAGCAGCCAGTTTAGATGGCTGCTTTTGGGTGGATAGTCACCCATGAGATGATGTGGAGTGGCCAACAACCCGAGGGCCGATACCGGCGATTCTGGACTTGTCACGGTTTAGTTCCGGTCTCTTTCGAGCAATGTTTTCTA
>CAYZAY010000026.1:0-29142 GCA_964476515.1 uncultured Rhodobacterales bacterium | reverse complement strand
GTTCCGCCGCGATGCTGGGCTAGCCCACCTTTGATAGGGAAGCGGGCGTCTTCGGTATTCAGGAACGGATAGCGTTTTTTGATCTGCTCTGTGCTGAGCAGTTCAGCATCCGCCCCGTTGAGAATCATTGCGTTGCCGCGGCGGGTAAATGCGTCGCGTTGAGCGTCCGAATGAATCAGATTCAGGATGCCGCGCTGCGAAACCATCGCGTTAAAGTTGATATTTTGCTCTAAGTTTTCCCATAGCTTGAGCGAAAACTCATAAAACGGCTCATTTCCGTCCAGCAGATAGTTCGATCTGATGATTGTCGTGTTCCGTCCGACGTTCCCGCCGCCGATCCAACCTTTTTCAAGAACAGCGATTTTCTTCTGCTTGAATTCCTTGGCAAGGTAGTAGGCGGTGGCCAATCCGTGGCCACCTCCGCCAATGATTACAATGTCATAAGCGGGTTGGGGCTCTGGATCTCTCCACGCGGGCTTCCACCCTTTGTGTCCTGTCAGAGCCTCTTTAAGAATGTGTAAGCCGGAGTAGCGCATGATAAATCCTCTTGGGTTGAGCAAAGTCCAAATGCGCAGGGTTGAACATGTTGAAAATGGACAATCATGGTTCCTATCACGACAAAATAGGTGTCCGTTGAAAACATATTTCATTCCCAGAAAGAAAAATACTTGATTGTGAGGAAAAAAATGGCAAAGTGTGAAGTGCGATTAGTGGGTCCACGAAAGATGGGCGACGAAAGGCTCCGGAGAAGAGGCGTCGTCATTTCGTGAGCAAAGACTCAAGTATTCGAAACCAAGGGAGTAAATTATGAAAAAATTCACCACTGCATTGACCGCAGGCGTATTGGCAGCAATGCCTCTTGCGGCTGTAGCAGATAGCGACGATCCAATCGTCATTCCAATCCACAACTGGTCAAGCCAGATTGTTATGTCCAACGTTGTTGGTCAGATCTTCGAAGAAGCTGGTCTTAACGTTGAATATGTCACCACTGACAGCCAAGCTGTTTATGAATCGGTTCGCCTCGGCGACGTGACACTTGAGCTTGAAGTTTGGGAAGGCGCGTTTGGCGCATCTTTCCGCGCAGCTTTGGAAAAAGGCGGTCTTCACGACGCTGGTGACCACAACGCGGTAACACGCGAAGACTGGTGGTATCCAATGTGGACGAAAGATGCCTGCCCAGGTCTTCCAAGCTGGGAAGCTCTGAACGACTGTGCAGCATTGTTCGCAACTGCTGAAACCGGCGACAAAGGTCGTTACCTCGACGGTCCAGTGGACTGGTTGAAGCACGGTCAGGAACGTGTTGCAGCACTTGGAATGAACTTCCAGGTTGTGAACGCGGGTTCGGCTGCGGCTCTTTGGGCTGAAATCGGCGCTGCAGAAGCAGACAAGCGCCCTGTTGTAGTCTTCAACTGGACACCGAACTTTGCTGAAGCTGTATGGCCAGGCGAATTCGTTGAGTTCCCAGCATGGGAAGATGGCTGTGATAGCGATCCTTCTGTAGGACCAAACCCAGACGCTCTGTATGACTGCGGTAACCCAGCAACTGGTTACCTTAAGAAAGCAGCTTGGGATGGCATGGCTGACAAGTGGCCAGACGCATACGAGATCCTAACTAAAATCTCGTTCACCAACCCACAGATTGCTGAAATGGCGAAACTGGTCGACATTGACGATCTTGAGCCAGAAGAAGCAGCAGCTGAGTGGCTGGAAGCAAACGAAGCAGTTTGGAGCGGTTGGGTTAACTAAAACCTACTGCCGAGCTTTGACAAAACCCCGTCCACCCTTATGGTTGGGCGGGGAATTTACTACACTACTAACCCCCCCTATAGGTCAGACATGTCAACTGAAGCCCCCGTAATCTCGTGTAAGAATGTTTGGAAGATTTTTGGGGCGGACCCAGAGAAGTTTCTAAACTCAATGGATCCGGGCATGAGCTTCGACGATATTCGGGCTGCGGGCTACATCGCCGGTGTCAAAGACGTTTCGATCGACGTTCATCGCGGCGAAATGCTTGTCATCATGGGACTTTCCGGTTCTGGAAAATCCACGCTGGTACGCTGCTTTTCCCGACTTCATGAAATTACCGGCGGTACAATTACCGTCGAAGGGCAAGACATTATGCAATTGCCCGAAAAAGAGCTGATCGAGCTGCGACGCTCGAAAATGGGCATGGTGTTCCAATCTTTCGGATTGCTGCCACACCGCACGGTTCTGGACAACGTTGCCTTTCCTTTAGAAATGCGTGGCCAAGATAAGCACGAGCGTCGTGCCCGCGCTATGGAAGTTATCAAGCTTGTTGGCCTTGAAGGGCGTGAAGAATACTTCCCCCGCGAATTGTCCGGCGGCCAACAGCAGCGCGTCGGTATTGCACGCAGCTTGGCAATCGAACCCGACATCTGGTTCCTTGATGAACCGTTCTCGGCGTTGGACCCGCTTATCCGTCGCGAAATGCAGGACGAATTCCTGCGCCTTCAGGAAATGCTGGGTAAAACCATTGTGTTCATTACCCACGACTTTGACGAAGCCCTGCGTCTTGCAGATCGCATTGCGATTATGAAGGACGGTGCTGTCGAGCAATGCGACACCCCCGATCAGATCGTGATGCATCCGGCAACCGAATACGTTCGCAAGTTTACTCAGGAAATCGACAAGTCACGCGTTGTTACGGCTGGCGTTCTGGCCAATGAAGCTGACAAAGGGTCCGGTGAACCGGTTTCTGCAGACGCGACTGTACGAGAACTTGCAGAAGTTCTTGTGAACGATAGCCGCGAAGTCATTCCTGTGGAGGCAGACGGCAAAGTCATTGGGGGCATGGCCCGCAAAGAAGGGCTTGATGTATTGTTAGAGGCCAACTGATGTCTGACATGCAATTATCTTCGTCCGATTCTGCGACATTACCGAAATCCAAAATTGTCTTGGGTCTGCTCGCCTTTGCGGTCGTCCTGACATTGGCCAGATACGCAGGACTTCTACCTGATTGGCTCCATAGGCTACCTGAACAACTGGTTCCACCTTTGGCCAACATCCTTGATGCTATCTTTAACTTTGTAAAAGATGATCTGCATCTTCTGGATCTCACACGATTTCTGACTGGTATTCTGCAATGGATGATCGACGTTTCGTCTAACCTGTTTTATGGCAAGCGCCGTTGGCCGAACCTTGAAGCTGTGCCTTGGACGTCTGTCGCTGCCGTGGCCGGTGTTATTGGCTACTATCTTGGCGGTTGGAGGTTTGCACTACTGGGTGCGGGTACCTTTGTTTGGACGGCATTGATTGGCCAATGGAAGATCGCCATGGAAACGATTTCGGTGCTGGCAGTTGCCGCACCACTAGCGTTCTTCATCGGTCTATTGCTTGGTATCTGGAGTTGGAAAAGCAAGCGCGTTGAAATGGCGCTGATGCCAATTCTATCGCTTTTGCAGACCATCCCGTTTTTCACCTACCTTCTTCCAGCCGTTATCTTCTTTAAGGTGGGACCGACCGCAGGTGCGGTTGCGACAACGATCTACGCGATCCCTCCTATGATCCTGATGACAACGCTCGGCCTGAAAAAGGTCAGCCCAGAAGTTGTAGAAGCTGGCAAAATGTCGGGTTGCTCACGCTGGCAGATGCTTCGCCACGTGTACCTTCCATCCGCGCGAACCGAAATTCTGGTCGGCGTGAACCAAGTTATCATGCTGAGCTTGGCAATGGTCGTTCTGACTGCCTTTATCGGTATGCCCGGTTTGGGTGCCAAGCTTTTGGCAATGATGGGTAGCTTCAAACTGGGCAGAAGCTTGGAAATTGGCATTACCATTGTTCTTCTGGCGGTCATGCTTGACCGTTTGTCAAAAGCTTGGGTCGTGAAACAACCTGTGCACCATGAAAAAGGCACCGGCTGGATTGTGCGGCACAAGTACGTGGTGATGTCATTGGTTGCCTTCTTTGGCTTTATGATCATCGCGCAGTTCTGGGAAATTGCAGCTGAGATCGGCCGTAAACAGCACTTCAGTCAGGGTCGGGTTCTTGATGCCTACGTCAAAGATGATCTGCTACAAAACCCCGTTTTGAAAGCTATCACGACGGGACTGCGGGTCTTTATGAACAACTATGTTCTTATCCCGTTCAGAAACTTCCTGTTGTCGATCCCGATGCCTGCATTCATTGCAATCATCGTTGCGCTTGCATGGCAAATGGCTGGACGAAAGCAGGCCTTCATGGCGCTGGCGTTCTTTACATGGGTTGCTCTTTCAGGATGGTGGGATCGTTCGGTTATTACGATCTATTACGTTTTGACCTCGACCGCTGTTGCGGCACTGATCGCAATTCCGCTTGCAGTGTGGGGCGCTAGCCCACCTGCGCAACGTATTGACCTGTCGCGCGGGCTAAACCTTGATGTTGTTATCGGCGTTATCAGCTTGATCTTCCGCCGCTCTATCATCTTCGTTGCATCAATGATTGTGGCAGGCGTCGCGCGTTACATTCTTTGGACATTCGGCGTTTTCGGAGAAGGCGAAGAACTTGGTGCATCTTATGATGTCGTTTACTGGGCTATTTTCGCGGTTAGTTTCTACGTTATGTGGCGCTATCTTGGGCAGATGCTTCGCGATACATTCCTGTTGCTTGCCGCTGACACTGCACAGACTTTCCCGAGCTTTGTTTACCTTCTGCCTGCAATCATGCTGTTCTCGATCACACCGATTGCTGTGCTGTTCGCGATTATGATTTTCGCGATGGTTCCGCTGATCCGCTACACCATCGAAGGCCTTCGCAACGTACCTGAAGAAATGCTGGAATCGGCTGATATGTCGGGTGCGACCCGTTTGCAGAAGCTCTGGTCTGTCCAGTTTCCTTTGGCTCTGCCGACAATGGCGGTTGGGTTCAATCAGGCGCTGATGTTTGCGTTCTTCATGACCATGATTGCCGCGTACATCGGGACCGTCGATCTTGGACAGGAATTACAGCGAACCCTAGCTGGAACCGACTTGGGCAAGAACTTTGTTCTCGGTCTGAATGTCGCGTTTATGGCGCTAAGCTTTGATCTTGTGATCAACAGATGGGCCGAGAAGAAGAAAAAGATCCTTGGTCTAGACTAAAGCGCTAAGTAACCAATCCCTGCAAAAGCAATCATACAGCCGCCCCATTGGGCGGCTGTCATTTTTTCCTTCAGGAATATCCAGGCAAATATGATTGTCAGCAATCCAAACATGGATGACGCGACGGCGGCATAATGGTCATTCGCCAGTCCGCCGGCTGATATCACGCTGTAAAGAGCGACCCCATCGGCAAGCCCCATAGCAAGCAGCCAAGGAAGCGCACCCCAACCCGGCCAGAACCGATCACGCATTACTCGTATAACGGCAATAGTGATGCACACCGCAACGCCACGGGTTAACAGGGTCGCTGGAATTTCGTGCATCAGTTTCGCAGCTGATTGTCCTGTCGCAAATGTAATCGCAAAGCCTGCTGCAGCCACGAGGGACAATACGACCGTTGGCCCCAAAGCTGGGGTATCAGCGGTTTCGTCCTTCGACAGCCCGGCGACAAGCGACACACCCAGAATGATCCCAAGCACAGCCGCCCATTGCAGTACGTTGACGTGGGCGCCGTTGAAAACCGCCCAGCCCACTGAAAAAATCGGATACGACGCGATCAGGGGGGCCACGACTTTGACCGGCCCCCGTTGAAAGGCGTAATATAAACTAAATGATGCGATGGCGAAGAACACGCCAGACACGGCGGAATAGGTTGTTGCGGCAGTATCAAAGACGACTTCCTGACCGGTAATCACAGTTAAACCAATCTGAAACACCAATCCCGTCGTCAGAACCGTAATGATACAGGCGCTGACTGGAATTTTCTGACTTAGAAAGCGGACACAGACATCATGAAATCCCCAGCAAAGGGCGGCAACCAAGCCTAGTGAAAGTGCGCTCATTAGTTATGCCTCAAAGTTTTGTCAGTGTTGGCCATGATTCTTGCCGATTATTGACGGTATCGAAAGATCGGGTGATATATCCGATTGGTGTTTCGGAGCCTAAAAGTCCGGCAAAAGCATTATGACAATTTTTTTGGTCGAGTTATTGCTGTGATTGACCGAATTCATTTGCCGACTCTTAGAATGATTATTATTCTTACCATTAAATAATTTTTCCGCATATGCAAAAAACGGAGTCGCGGATGTTAGATGAATATCCAAACGTCATAGCTGGACCACCCAAGCCCAGCGTAATCATGCAGCCGACTGTATTCTCTCTTCCTCCGGGAACAGAACGATACGTGGTCGAAGGGTGCGGTGCAGTTCTGATGCCGATCTCGGCTGGTGACAAGGTTACCGTGATCAACGACGAAGGCGGTCAGCGTTGCGAAATCTTGGCGCTCAATGCTAAAGGTGTTTCCGATCCGTCTATGCTGGGGGCAACGGGGCAGGGGCCTGCGACTGGTCTCCAAGCGCTGCTTGTCAGTGACGACCAGTCTTTGCGCGGTTTCCGTATGGGGTTAGACGCCCGAAAGATCGACGTTTCAAAAGGCAGTGCTATTCATCTGTTTGAAGCCACAACACCGGCAAAGACCGAACAGTCGTATATGGTGCAGCGGGATAGTACTCTCGTTGTTGCGGCGCCCGGCGGCAAGATGGACTTCGAACAGCAAGATACCGCGACGCCTTTGACCGTCATGATCAAGCGCGCGGTCATCAAGCAGAACGTACGCTTTGAACTACCAACACCGCTTGCCGATCCGCTTCAGGATATTCGCGTACACACGCAAACCGCAGAAGCGTACTTCGTTAAGGCGGGTGACTATATCCAGATCATCGACGTTGACGGTCGCCAGTGTACGGACTTTGAATGCTTCAGTGCCCGTAAGCTGGACAAAGGGATCGAACACGCGCTGGACGTGACAACGACCAGAACGCTGATGGGGCATGCCTACCCGATGCCCGGTTTGCACGGCAAATACTACGATCAGGAAATGATGCCGCTTGTTCAGGTTGTTCAGGATACCTGCGGTCGTCACGATGCTTTTGCGCTGGCTTGCGCGGCTAAGTATTACGACGATATCGGTTACCCCGGTCACGCCAACTGTTCGGATAACTTCAACGGAGCACTGGCAAAATACAACGTCAGCCCGCGTGCTGGCTGGATGGCGATCAACTTCTTTTTCAACACGTTCCTTGATGATCACGGCGTGATGTACGCAGACGAACCATGGTCGCGTCCCGGCGATTACGTCTTGCTTCAAGCCCTGACTGACATTGTTTGCGTAAGCTCTGCTTGCCCTGACGACACGTCTGCGGCCAATGGCTGGAACCCAACAGACATCCATGTCCGAACTTATTCGGGCAAAGAAACTTTCAAGCGATCAATCGCGATCCGTACGACCCCAGATTCGGAGCCAAAAATGACAAAGAACACAGGTTTCCACGACAGCTTTGCAAAGCATACGCGCAATTTCATCGAATATAACGGCTACTGGCTGGCTAACTGTTTTGCCGCTGCCGGACCTATCGAAGAATATACAGCCTGCCGTGAAGCGGCTGTGATCATGGACCTTTCGCCACTGCGTAAGTTCGAAATTAACGGCCCCGACGCCGAGGCTCTTTGCCAGTACGTCTTTACCCGTAATATGAAAACGCTTCCTATCGGCGGCGTTGTCTACACCGCGATGTGTTACGAACACGGCGGAATGGTCGATGACGGCACCGTGTTCCGTCTGGCGCGCGATAACTTCCGTTGGATCGGTGGCTCGGATTACGGCGGAGAGTGGCTTCGTGAAGTTGCCGAAAAAAACGGGTTGAAAGTTTTGATCCGTTCGTCGACTGACCAAATGCATAACGTTGCCGTACAAGGTCCCAACAGCCGCGATCTGCTTCGCGATTTGGTTTGGACTGCGCCGCACAATCCGGCTTTCGATCAGATCGAATGGTTCCGTTTCTCGCCCGCACGTCTTCGCAACGAAGCTGGTACGCCGTTTGTGATTTCTCGCACAGGTTACACGGGTGAGCTTGGCTACGAAGTTATGTGTCACCCCAAGGATTGCGCCGAAGTATTCGACGCGATTTGGGAGGCCGGTCAGGACTATGGGCTGAAGCCAATGGGTCTGGAAGCTCTTGATCTTGTTCGCATCGAAGCTGGATTGATCTTTGCAGGTTACGATTTCAGTGATCAGACCGACCCGTTCGAAGCGGGAATCGGGTTCACCTGCCCGCTGAAATCAAAAACGGACGACTTTATTGGGCGTGACGCTTTGATCAGGCGCAAAGAAAACCCGATGAAAAAGCTGGTAGGTCTGGATATCGATAGCCAGGTCGAAGTCGGCCATGGCGATTGCATTCACATCGGGCGCGCTCAGATCGGCGAAGTTACGTCGGCGATGAGATCGCCAAAGCTAGGAAAGAACATCGCAATGGCGCGCATCGACGTTGCACATGCTGATCCGGGAACTGTCGTGGAGATCGGCAAACTCGACGGCCACCAAAAGCGTCTGCCTGCTACGATCCGTAAAGATCTGGCTGCGTTCGATCCTAAAAAGGAGCGTCCAAGGTCTTAATGCAGACACTGATAGATCAAATCGGCGGCGAAGAAGCTGTCGCCCAACTGGTAGAGCGCTTCTATGATCTTATGGAAGAGCGGCCTGAAGCCTATGAAATCCATAGGCTCCATTTCCGTGGCCACGGAGTAGAGCACGTTCGCGTCGAGCAATTGGATTTCATGATCGGCTTTATGGGCGGTCGGCAATATTACCGTGAAAAACACGGTCACATGGATCTTCAGGAGATCCACGCCCACGTGCCAATCCGCGCTGAAGATGCAGAAATTTGGCTGGACACATGGGAAATGGCTTTGGATGAATGTGGTTTCGAAGGCCCTCATATTGACCGCTTGCGCATGATTGTTCAGCGGGTCGCCCGAAAGCTTGTGAATGACGTTCCTGACTGGCGCAAAGACGTGCCGGATGAGCGTTTAAACTGACGTCTTAATCTCTCGGATAGCGGTCAGCAATTTAGCAACCTCTTGTTCGGTGTTGTAGTGGCACAACGATATCCGGATGCAATCGCTTAGGCCCAAGGGGTCAAGGACATTTCCGCTATAGTGGTCAGCTTTACGCACATGGGTACGGATGCCTTGTTGGTTGAGCAATTCAACAACATCTTCGGATGCCATGTCCTTTACGACGATTGAAACCAACCCTTCACGCGCTGGATTGTCATGTCCTGCAAGGATTGAGATGTGGTCCATGTCCCGCAAGCCAGCAAGGTTTCCAGTGCCGTTGATCATCGCGTCGGTCAGATGGGTTTCGTAGGCACGAATGGCACTGCCCGCGGCCTTTATCCGCGCGCGGAGTGATGTTTCGTTCGAAACTTTGCTACCCAACCATTCAAAATAGCTGACGACATCTGAAACCGTTGCAAAGGCTCCCGCGTCGCGTGTCCCAAACTCCCACCCCGATGATGGTGCGCCAATCAGCATGTCGTGGGGCAGCTCCGTAAACCTGTCAGATATCCAAGCGATGCCAAAGCCATGCCGTGCAAAGACTTTATACGGTGAAATCGCGTATCCATCGATATCGTATGCGTCGATATCCATTTGCCCATGTGCGGCGTGCTGAATGCCATCAACGATTATCATGCAATCAGGCGCGACAGCACGAATTGCCTTGGAAATCGCGGCAACATCCATTCCCATGCCGGTAACAGGAGAGGCGTGAAGAATGGTGGCCACCGCCACGTCGGGCGTCATGAACTTAGAGTAGTCCTCTGCCGTGACTAGGCCGGTTGCGTCGTCATGGGGGATATTCACGTAATCCAATCCGCTAATTTCAGCCCACCGTCGCGCAGCGCTTCTGCTGGCTGGGTGCTCGATAGAAGACCCGATGACTTTGGCACCCTTTGGGGCATTTACACAGGCCGTTCGGATCATCCGGAACAACAATTCGGTGCCGCTTTCTCCTGCAAAGAACTGACCCGCTGACGCATTCATAAGCACTGCAAGATCGGCCTTTGCATTGTTGATAACGTTCTGCATGCCCTGACCCGCAGGATTTATCCGGCCCGGATTGTCTGGGATCGCTGCAAAGAAAGCCGAGGTTTCCACAACGGATTTCAACGTAAGCGCGCCACCGGCGTTTTCAAAGAATATCCGCTCGCCCTGAAAGGGACAGCTATCAACATGTGCAAACCGATTTCGAATTTCGGTGATTAGATCGGGGTCACCCAGCATCAAAGTATCCTGTCAATTTGATGGTTCAATTTGACCTGATAGTGCAGCAAAGCCCTTCAAAGGCAAGTGGCTGATAACCGCAAAGTGGCGGACACTGTTCAACTTTCCAGAACCGCCAAGATGCCAAGGGCTAGTAAAAATCTTTCAAATACAATCTAACTGGCATAAACGCATACATAATATGAGCACGCTCGAAAGAGACTTGATATGAAAACTGCCTTCAGGGACGTGAAAGAAAGCATTCGGTCCCGCATTCTTGCTAGCGATTGGGAGCCCGGTGAACTGATCCCCAACGAAGTTGATCTGGCGGTCGAATTCCAATGTGCCCGAGCAACCGTAAACCGCGCGGTCCGAGAGCTTGCCGAAGAAGGTCTAGTCGAGCGCAAACGCAAAGCAGGAACAAGGGTGCGGCTTTCTCCGGTACGCAGGGCTCAGTTCGAAATCCCTATTGTCCGCAAAGAGATAGAATCCCGCGGTCAGATATACCGCTACGCACTAGTCCTGTCGGATGCGATTGACGCCCCAGACTGGCTGCGTGCCCGTATGAGCCTTGGCAAAAACGCGCGGGTTCTGCATCTCAATTGTGTTCACTACGCAGACAATAATCCGTATCAATTTGAAGATCGTTGGATCAATCTTGCAGCACTTCCCCAAGCCGAACAGTCGGAGTTTAGCAAAGAGGGTCCCAACGAATGGCTGGTCGAGGTGGTCCCGTTCTCTGACGCTGAAATCAGCTTTTCGGCTACAGGCGCGGATGACTTATTGGCCCGCAACCTTGGCTGCGCTATTGGCGATCCGCTGTTTATGACAGAACGATCAACCTGGTGGCAGGGCGATGCGATCACCTATGTGCGTTTGGTGTTTCAACGTGGGCATAGGATGACGACGCGGTTTTAGGTCAAAGCCCGTCTCTAAGTTCGGACACCGCAATGCGATAAGCGGCCGTAATAGCATCACGGTGGATGTGCCGTCCGCCCTTTACCATGTGCCGCCCAGCTGCCCAGACATCTGTAACCATGCGGCTGTCGCCGGTGACTGTAAAGCTATCCAACACGGTGTCGCCAACCAACCCGCTAAGATCAATGTGGTCCATATCAAGGCTCAACAAATCCGCCCATTCGCCAACCGCAATTGTGCCAGCCCCGCGCCCAGCGGATTGTGCGCCGCCGGTACAAATGCCGTCTAATATTCGGCGACCGGTTGAGGCGGTGGCACTTGCAAGCGCGGCCCTTGTGTTGTCTCTAAGCCGTTGAGAATTATCCAGAGCGCGCATTTCTTCGGCCAGAGAGATCAAGACATTACTGTCAGACCCAATGGCAATCCGCCCGCCTGCATCCATCCAGCGTACGCCGTCGAATATACCATCGCCAAGGTTGCTTTCCGTAATTGGGCAGAGCCCCGCAACCGCACCGGTTTTTGCCAGCAAAACGGTTTCTTCTGGCGTCATTTGGGTGGCGTGGATCATGCACCATTGTTCATTCACTGGAAGGTTAGCAACGGCCCATTCAACAGGGCGTGCTCCCCAAGCTGCCTGAACTTCCTCGACCTCTGGGATTTGTTCGGCAATGTGGATGTGAACCGGACCACCTTCCGCCAACAAGGGCGCATCGCAAAGCTGTTCCGGCGCGACTGCTCGTAGCGAATGCGGGGCAACGCCGATGTTGGTGTCGGCGGGCAATGCCTTTAGCGTATCACGGGTGTCGGACACCAGCCGCGCAAAGCGATCCGGATCGTTGCTGAACCGTCGCTGACCTGCACCAAGTGGCCGCTTGTCGCAGCCGCCGAATTGATATTGCACTGGCAGAAGGGTCAGGCCGATCCCCGACTGTTGTGCCGCCGCTGCAACGCGATCCGCCATTTTGCTCAGTCGGTCATAAGGGGTGCCGTCTGCTTGATGATGCAAGTAGTGAAATTCAACATTCGTGCTGTATCCGGCCTCTAGCATTTCCATCTGAACCAGTGCCGCGATTGCTTGCACTTGGTCGGGGGTAATGTGGTCAAGGAAGCGATACATCAGCGTTCGCCATGTCCAGAAACTGTCTGTTGGGTTGTCTCCGCGTCGTTCGCTCAGACCTGCCATCGCGCGTTGAAACGCGTGGCTGTGACAGTTCGCAGGGGCAGGCAAAAGGATGCCATAACTATCCCCAATAACTTCAGCGTCAGCCGTCACTGACGTTATCCGACCGCTTGCCGCGACTTCAATCCGAACGTTGCTGGCCCAGCCATCAGACAAAAGCGCCTGTTTTGCCCAGAGTGTTGTCATTACTTCGTCCTTGACATCCTATTATGTGCAGACATAAAGCATATGTACCTGTTTGAAACAAGAGTTCAAATCTGATGATTTTCAAAAACCTTACTGCTGCCACGATGATCAAAGGCCAGCCCTATGGGCTGATCGCGGATGCAGCCATTGTTTGTGACGCCGAAAAGATCGTTTGGGTCGGATCGCAAAACAGCATTCCAGACGCCTATGTTGGTATGGAGGCTCAGGATCTGGCCGGTGCTTTGGTGACACCCGCATTTATCGATTGCCACACGCATGTGGTTTCAGGCGGCAATCGCGCACGCGAGTTCGAAATGCGGCTTGAAGGAGCTTCGTACGAAGAGATTGCCCGCGCTGGGGGCGGGATCGTTTCAACTGTAAAAGCGACAAGAGCCGCAAGTGAAGACGAACTGGTGGCCGATGCCCTTCCGCGCGTTGATGCGATGATCGCCGAAGGGGTGACGACGATTGAAGTCAAATCTGGTTACGGGCTTGATCATGATACCGAGCTTCGGATGCTTCGCGCCGCGCGCCGCCTTGGTAAGGAACGCCCAATGCGTGTCCTTACGACATTTCTTGGGGCTCATGCGCTTCCTCCTGAGTATTCGGATCACGACGCCTATATAGACGAGGTTTGCATTCAAGCGCTTCGGGCCGCCCACGCAGAAAGTCTGGTCGATGCTGTTGATGGTTTTTGCGAAGGAATTGCCTTTCATCCAGACCACATTGCGCGGGTGTTTGACGTCGCTAAAGACCTTGGTCTTCCGGTGAAACTGCACGCCGAACAGCTTAGCAATTTAGGCGGTGCAAAGCTTGCGGCAAGCTACGGTGCTATGTCCGCTGATCACATCGAATATCTGGACGAAGAAGGCGTTCAAGTCATGTCCGATTCTGGCACGGCGGCTGTCATCCTGCCCGGTGCGTTTTACACACTTCGCGAAACGCAGGTGCCGCCAATCGAACACTTGCGAAAACACAACGTACCAATGGCGTTAGCCACCGATGCAAACCCGGGTTCATCACCCCTTACCTCGCTTTTGTTGACGATGAACATGGCCTGCACCCTGTTCAGAATGACACCGGAAGAAGCGCTTGCAGGCGTGACACGAAACGCAGCGCTGGCTTTGCAGCTTGATGATTGTGGAACGATCGAAGCGGGCAAGCGCGCAGATCTTGCGGTTTGGAACGTGCAACATCCGGCCGAGCTTGCGTATCGGATTGGCTTTAATCCCCTTGTCACACGTATTTTTGGAGGCTCAACATGAGCGTGTTTCAGCTTTCCCCGGGTGCAGTGACGCTGACCCAATTGGCCGATGTGTTTTGGAAAGGCGCGACGGTAACGCTTGACCCAAAGTGCCGGTCAGCTGTTGACAAAGCTGCTGCACGTATCGCCACAGCGGCCAAAGGTGACGTGCCTGTCTACGGTGTAAACACGGGCTTTGGGAAACTGGCGTCGATGAAGATAGCGCCAGAAGACACCGGTCAACTACAAAGAAACCTGATCCTAAGCCATTGCTGTGGTGTAGGCGATCCGATTTCCACTGACATGGCCCGTCTGGTTATGTCCTTGAAGCTATTAAGCTTCGGGCGCGGGGCAAGTGGTGTGCGCTGGGAATACATAGAGCTGCTTCAAGACATGCTAGCCAAAGGCGTCACACCGATCATTCCGGGGCAGGGATCTGTCGGGGCATCAGGCGATTTGGCACCATTGGCGCATATGACGGCTGTTGTGATCGGAGAAGGCGAAGCCGAGTTCGAAGGCCAGCGGATGTCTGGTGCAGAGGCGTTGGATCGCGCAGGTTTAAAGCCAATCCCGCTTGGCCCCAAAGAAGGGTTGGCCTTTATCAACGGAACCCAGTTTTCGACAGCCTTCGCACTGGCAGGGCTGTTTGAAGCTTGGCGGGCATCACAAAACGCCTTGGTGATTTCGGCGATGTCAACAGATGCGATCATGGGGTCCACTGCGCCGTTGCAACCCGAAATTCACGCACTTCGCGGACAGCGCGGTCAGATTGAAGCCGCAAGCACAATGCGCGAAGTTTTGAATGGCTCGGAAATCAGGGAAAGCCACCGCGAAGGCGATACCCGTGTTCAAGACCCTTATTGCATCCGCTGCCAGCCACAGGTGACCGGCGCGGCGATGGATGTGTTGCGCCAAGCGGCGACAACATTGGAAATCGAAGCCAACGCGGCAACTGATAATCCGCTTGTGCTGACCGAAGCCGATCTGATCGTTTCGGGCGGGAATTTTCACGCTGAACCTGTTGGATTTGCCGCCGACATGATTGCGCTTGCCGTCAGTGAGATTGGTGCGATTAGCCAACGTCGCATCGCTTTGATGGTTGATCCGACGCTCAGCTTCGATCTGCCTCCGTTTTTGACGCCGGAACCGGGATTGAACTCTGGTCTGATGATTGCCGAGGTGACGACAGCCGCATTGATGAGCGAAAACAAGCATTTAGCTAACCCTTGTGTAACGGATTCCACGCCCACGTCTGCAAATCAGGAAGACCATGTCAGCATGGCGGCACACGGGGCGAAAAGGCTGCGCAAAATGGCAAAGAACCTGAACTACATTCTTGGGGTCGAACTACTTTGCGCTGCCCAAGGGGTTGAGTTTCGCGCGCCACTGACGACCTCTGATCCGCTACGCAATGTTCTTGCGACACTGCGGCGTGACGTCGAAACGGTTGGAAGTGATCGTTATCTAGCACCGGATCTAGAAGCTGCCGCCGCGCTGGTCAGGGGGGCGGACCTAACAGAAGTTTGCGGGATTCCACTGCCGGAACTGGCGAAATGAATGTCTTCGGTGTGGCGTCTGGATCTGGTCCGATAGTTTTGGGCCAACCCCATGGGGGAACCCATGTTCCCGATGCAGTATTTGCACGGCTCAATGAGCGTGGTCAGGGTCTGGATGATACCGATTGGCACATAAATAGGCTCTATGACGGCCTGTTTGCGGGCGCGACCGTCGTACAGTCCCATGTTCATCGTTACGTTATAGACGCTAACCGAGACCCTGCTGGCGTATCACTCTATCCTGGTCAAAACACCACGACGTTGGTTCCAACGACCGATTTCGACGGCGTACCGATCTGGATCAAAGGGCAAGAGCCGTCTGAAGATGAAATCCTGTCGCGGCGCGAAGCGTTTCATGCGCCGTACCATGATGCGCTGGCCGAAGAATTAGAGCGGGTTAAGGCCAAGCATGGGGTCGCAATCCTATTCGACTGCCATTCGATCCGATCCGAAATTCCGTTTCTGTTTGATGGCGTTTTGCCTGTTTTTTCCATCGGCACCAACAACGGTGAAACTTGCGCCGCTGAAGTTGAAACAGCAACGGAATCGATCTGCACTGATGCTGGCAGCTACGACACCGTCCTGAATGGCCGCTTCAAGGGTGGTTGGACAACGCGTCACTATGGTCAGCCGCAGGCAAATGTTCATGCGATCCAAATGGAGTTGTCGCAACGGGCCTACATGGATGAATTCGCGCCTTGGGCCTATCGAGACGACCGCGCTAACAAGCTGCGCCCTGTACTTTCCGCAATACTGAAACATCTCAACGATATCGCGCTGTCCGGCGTGTTGACTACCTGAGGAGACCCCGATGACCGACCCACGCAAGAACACCCGAGATGTTTTCCCTCCGACTGGCACAAAAATCACCGCTAAAAGCTGGCAGACCGAAGCTCCGATGCGGATGTTGATGAACAACCTGCATCCCGACGTTGCTGAAAACCCCCATGAGTTGGTCGTTTATGGCGGCATTGGACGTGCTGCACGGACGTGGCAGGACTTTGACAGGATCGTTGCGGGTCTGAAGGACTTGGAAGCAGATGAAACGCTTTTGGTGCAATCCGGCAAACCAGTCGCGATTGTAAAGACACATGCGGACGCCCCGCGTGTGCTGATTGCCAATTCAAACCTCGTTCCGCATTGGGCCAATTGGGACCACTTTAACGAGCTCGATAAAAAAGGGCTGATGATGTATGGCCAGATGACCGCAGGGTCTTGGATATACATCGGGTCTCAGGGCATTGTTCAAGGCACCTATGAAACCTTCGCCGAAGCTGGCCGTCAGCATTATGGCGGGGACTTAACGGGCAAGTGGATTTTGACCGGCGGGCTTGGCGGGATGGGCGGTGCACAACCACTTGCAGCCGTCATGGCAGGTGCGTGTTGTCTGGCCGTTGAATGTAATCCCGACAGCATCGATTTTCGCCTGCGCACCCGTTATGTCGACGAAAAAACCGACAGCATCGACGAAGCATTGTCACTGATCGACCGCTGGACCAAAGCAGGAGAAGCAAAGTCAGTAGCCTTGCTTGGCAACGCAGCAGACATCTTTCCGGAACTGCACAGACGCGGTGCGAAACCCGACATCGTGACAGACCAGACGTCAGCCCATGATCCCGTGAACGGATACTTGCCCCAAGGCTGGACCATGGGTCAGTGGAAGGAAAAGCGCGAAAGCGATCCCAAAGCGGTCGAAAAAGCTGCCCGTGCCAGTATGCGTGTCCAAGTCGAAGCGATGGTGGATTTTCACAACGACGGCATTCCAACGGTCGATTATGGCAACAACATCCGCCAGATGGCGTTGGAAGAAGGCTTTCAGGATGCCTTTGCTTTTCCCGGATTTGTACCTGCCTATATTCGCCCGCTATTTTGCAAAGGTATCGGCCCGTTCCGCTGGTGTGCCCTGTCAGGTGATCCAGAAGATATCCGCAAGACGGATGCTAAAATGAAAGAGCTGTTCCCAGAGAACACGCATCTGCACAATTGGCTGGATATGGCGCAAGACCGGATTGCTTTCCAAGGTCTTCCGGCACGCATTTGCTGGATCGGTCTTGGAGACCGACATAAGGCCGGACTGACGTTCAATGAAATGGTGGCGTCAGGAGAGCTGAAAGCCCCTGTTGTAATTGGCCGCGATCACCTCGATTCAGGGTCCGTTGCGTCGCCCAACCGCGAAACCGAAGCGATGAAGGATGGCTCGGATGCCGTTAGCGACTGGCCACTTCTGAATGCTTTGGTGAACACCGCATCGGGCGCAACTTGGGTTAGCCTGCATCACGGTGGTGGTGTCGGAATGGGGTTCAGTCAACACGCAGGCGTGGTCATATGCGCGGACGGAACGCCCGAGGCTGCAAAACGTCTTGAGCGAGTTTTGTGGAACGACCCCGCAAGCGGTGTCTGGCGTCATGCGGATGCGGGGTATGACATCGCAATCGACTGTGCAAAAGAACACGGGTTGCGGTTGCCAGGCATCCTGGGGAACTGATCAGGCCTTAATCGTGCAAGGCCAATTTAAGAGCGTGAAATCAGGCACATTGAAGTCGTTGAAATAGTCCTGCACTTCAATTGCTGGCGTATCCACATTCAAATATCTTCAGTGTTATTCCTCTCCGCTTGGATTTTGTTCACCGCCTGCACCCGCTTTGATCAACAGGTCGATGAGCGATTGGGCAGAGTGTGGCAACGCCTTGCGATCACGGACCAGAACGAACCTGTCCCTCAAAGCCCAGCTATCCTGTAATTTCAGCAGCTTGATGTTCATCGTCTGAGCGTGTCTACGCGCCGCCGATTCCGGCACGACGCCAATTCCAACACCGGATTCAACCAACCGGCACATGGCTTCAAAACTGCGGACCTGTATGCGCAATGCCCGATCATAGCCGCTACGTCGGAACTGGCGTCGCAGGAAATCCAGCAAGGTGCTGCCTTCGTGTAATCCGATTTGTTCATAGTCCAACGTCTGCGCGAATTGCACATTGTCCAATTGTGCCAGCGGATGATCCTTTGGTGTGGCCAGCATCAAGCGGTCAGTCGAAAACCTGATTGCCTCAAGCCCCGGAATGCTGATTTCACCCGATGTAATTCCCAAATCTGATGTGCCATCCAGAACGGACCGGACAATGTCCTGCGTCAGGCGTTCTTGCAGGTCCACCGTCACGCCCGATCTTGCCGCCAAAAACTGAGCAAGGATTTCAGGTAAGAACTCGGTCACGGCGGTGGTGTTGGCGAAGATCCGGATGTGACCGGTTTCGGTGCTGCTCATCTCGTCCACCAGAAAGTCCATCTGCCTGAGAACCAGCCGCGCCTGTCGCAGAAAAATTTCGCCAACTTGGGTTAGTGTTATGCCTTTGTTGCCCCTGACCAGCAATTTCTGGCCGGTTTCGTGTTCCAAAGATTTGATGCGCGCACTTGCGGCGGGAGGCGATAGGAATGCCCGCTGGGCACCGTGGGTCAGGTTCCCGCATTCGGCCACTTTCACAAACAGTTTTAGGTCGATGATCTGGATGTTCATTAGAGTTCACCTATCATGAACGCAAACTTTCTGAAATACGAATTTCCAGAATGCAAATAGCGTGTCAGGATCGGCCCGAATTCAACAGACGAGAATGCTATGGATATCGCGCATCTGAACCAGTGGCTGGGCCGTTCAACAACCGTCGAAGAACGCATCGCGCCCTTTCCAGCTAATGCTCTGGCGGCGACGATGAATAGAGAAGATGCACCATACCTGGACGGAACACCTTTGCCTCCCCTTTGGCATTGGATGCATTTTCTTCCTATCTTCAAACTAGAAGACGCCGGTTATGACGGGCATGCCGCGCTGGGTGGATTTTTACCCCCCATTCACCTGCCTCGGCGTATGTGGGCGGGCAGCAGATTGAAGTTCCATTCACCGCTTATCATTGGGCGCACACTTCGTAAGGTCTCAACGATCAAATCCATCAAGGCTAAAAAAGGCCGCTCTGGGCAGCTTGTTTTTGTCACGGTTGGCCATCGGGTTTTTGATGGCGACAGGCTTGGCATCGATGAAGAACATGACATCGTTTACCGCGAAGAACCCCAATCAGACGTGCCAGTACCGGCACCGCAAGCGCCGGAGACAAGTGCGTTTTCACGGGTGATCCACCCCGATCCGGTAATGCTGTTTCGGTATTCCGCGCTGACATTCAATGGTCACCGTATTCACTATGATCAGCCATTCAGCACAGGCTCCGAAGGCTATCAGGGGCTTGTGGTGCATGGCCCCCTGATGGCGACCCTATTGCTGGACCTACTGCGGCGTGAAAGACCGAATGCCACGGTTCGAAACTTCGACTTCCGCGCGATTTCGACCGCGTTTGATACCGATGACTTCACCGTGCACGGCCAACCGGAAGCAGACGGTAAAACTTTCCAACTATGGGCGCGGCGCCATGATGGTGCGCTTGCCATGCAAGCCACTGCGACAATTGAATGAGGACCCAATGAACACCGAATTTCAGGACATCCGCGACGAGGTTCGCGCTCTATGCGCTACGTTTCCACCGGAATACCACCGTCAGATCGACGAAGAACGCGGTTACCCCGAAGCCTTTGTCGGTGCGCTTACGCAGGCGGGGTGGCTGGCCGCGATGATCCCCGAAGAATACGGCGGATCGGGTCTTGGTTTAACCGAAGCCAGCATCATCATGGAAGAGATCAACAGGGCAGGGGGCAATTCGGGCGCTTGCCATGGTCAGATGTACAATATGGGCACGCTACTGCGCCATGGGTCGGAACAGCAAAAGCAACGCTACTTGCCACGAATTGCCAGCGGTGAATTGCGTCTTCAATCTATGGGCGTGACAGAACCGACGACTGGCACAGACACAACCAAGATAAGAACCACCGCTGAACGCAAGGGTGACCGCTACGTGGTGAACGGGCAAAAGGTTTGGATCAGCCGTGTGCAGCACTCGGACCTGATGATCCTGTTGGCGCGGACCACACCGCCGGATCAGGTGAAGAAAAAGTCTCTGGGCATGTCGATTTTCATGGTCGACCTTGAACAGGCGATTGGCAACGGGATGGAGGTCAAGCCCATCCGCAATATGGTCAATCACGAAACCAACGAACTGTTTTTCGACAACCTTGAAATCCCCGCCGAGAACCTGATTGGCGAAGAAGGGATGGGGTTTCGCTACATTCTGGACGGGCTGAATGCCGAACGTACTTTGATCGCCGCCGAATGTATTGGAGATGGGCATTGGTTTATCGACAAGGTCACAGACTACGCCAAAGAACGCCAGGTCTTTGGTCGTCCCATCGGGCAAAATCAGGGTGTTCAATTCCCAATTGCCGAAGCGAAGATCGAAATCGAAGCTGCGGATCTTATGCGGTTCAGGGCTTGCCAGTTGTTTGACGCCGACCAACCGTGCGGGACCGAGGCGAACATGGCCAAGTATCTGGCGGCCAAGGCCAGCTGGGAAGCTGCCAACGCTTGTTTGCAATTCCACGGCGGGTTCGGATTTGCCGCCGAATATGATGTCGAACGCAAATTCCGCGAAACCCGTCTGTATCAAGTCGCCCCGATCTCGACCAACCTGATCCTGTCCTATGTTGCCGAGCACGTGCTGGGCTTGCCGAGGTCCTTCTAATGCGACCGCTAGATGGGATTACCGTCGTCAGCCTCGAACACGCAGTCGCCGCGCCCTTTGCCACGCGACAGCTGGCCGATCTTGGCGCGCGCGTGATCAAGGTTGAACGCCCCGGGGTTGGGGATTTCGCGCGAAACTATGACAGTCGTGTCAAAGGCCAGTCTTCGCACTTTGTCTGGACCAACCGATCCAAGGAAAGCCTGACGCTAGACGTTAAACATCCCGAAGGTACAAAGATCCTTCATGAACTGCTGCAGGACGCAGACGTTCTGGTGCAAAATCTTGCACCCGGTGCGGCAGACCGATTGGGGCTGGGGTATGAGGCCTTGCAGCCCGACAACCCCGGCCTGATTGTCTGTAATATCTCGGGCTATGGTCGTGGCAGACCTGACGAAAACCGCAAGGCTTATGATCTGCTCGTACAGTCCGAAGCCGGTTTTTTAAGCGTGACCGGAACGCAGGACACGCCCAGCAAGGCGGGTATCTCAATCGCTGATATTGCTGCTGGAATGTATGCCTATACCAATATTCTGGCGGCCTTGCTTCAGCGTGGCAAAACCGGAAAGGGCTGCAATATTGATCTGTCGATGCTGGATGCAATGACTGAATGGATGGGGTATCCGCTGTACTACGCCTATGACGGCGCTCCGCCGCCTCCAAGGGCAGGGGCAAGTCATGCGACGATCTTCCCATACGGGCCGTTTTGTGTTGGCGACGGACAAACAGTCATTCTGGGACTTCAGAACGAACGCGAATGGCGCGCATTTTGCGACAGCGTGTTGCTGACGCCCGATCTTGCAGCTGATCCTCGATTTGTTTCGAACAGCCAGCGTGCCGAAAACAAAGTGGAGTTGACCCAGATTATAACCGCAGCCTTTGCCGATCTCACAATCGGGGATGTCACTAAGCGATTGGATCGCGCCTCAATCGCTAATGCGCGCATGAACGATATGGCTGATGTCTGGAACCATCCCCAGCTTCAGGCGCGCGACCGCTGGCGCGAGGTGAGTACCCCGTCTGGTACAGTTCCGGCGCTATTGCCACCGGGCGGGATCGGCCATGAGCCACGCATGGATGCGGTTCCAGCACTTGGCGAACATACCGCGTCCCTGTTGTCCGAGTTGGGATATTCCGATGAGGCAATCGCCCAGCTGCAGCACGAAAAGGTAATCTGATTTAGCCCATTTCAATCATGGGTATGTGCGTCGGGTCAAAATTAGAAATTCATGTATGGTTAGAAGTGTGCGATCCCTAATTGTGGAGGAATCGCATGGTATCCAGAGTTCCAGATATCACTGTTATTGGCGGCGGCGTGGTCGGTTTGTCGGTGGCTGTTGGTCTCTTGCAAAAGGGCCATAGGGTGACCGTTCTTGACGGGGCTGACGCTGATTTTCGCGCATCGCAGGGGAACTTCGGATTGGTTTGGCTGCAGGGTAAAGGCGCTGATTTTGCACCCTATGCAAACCTGACAAGCAACGCGGTTTCCTCATGGCCCAGCTTTGCGTCTCGGCTCACAAAGCTTTCAGGCATTGATCTTGCACTGGATCAGTCGGGAGGCGTTGAGTTTTTCACAGAGCAGGCTGAGTTGGATGATTTCGCCGCTGGGTTGAAGCGCCAACAGGCCCATCTAGGCGGTCAGATTAGCCATGAGGTTATCAGCGGTGACGATCTGCGACGGTCCCACCCCGACATCGGGCCGGATGTCGTTGGTGCCACGTTTTGTGAGCGTGATGGTCATGTGAACCCGCTACGACTTCTTTTTGCGTTGCGGTCTGCGTTTCTGGCACTCGGGGGTGAACTAAGGTCGGATTCACATGTGATGGGTGTTGCGGCCGTTGCGGGTGGCGGTTTCGAATTGTCGATGCGCGATGGAACCAGTCTGGGCGCGGAGCGTGTCGTGCTTTGCGCTGGCTTGGGGACGACCCTGCTTGCAATGCAATTGGGCTTTGTCACGCGCGTCCGCCCACAACGAGGTGAGCTGTTGATCACCGAAAAATTGGCCAGTCGGTTGCCATTTCTGTCCAGTACGATCCGACAGGTTGATGAAGGCGGAGTACAGATCGGTGGCACCAAGGCTGACGCGGGGCTTGATGACAGCGAAACGCTTGATTTGATGGCCGGATTGGCCCAGCACGCGGTAAAGGTTCTTCCGGCGCTGGCTGATGTGCGTGTCATTCGTGCTTGGGGCGCGCTGCGGGTCATGTCGCCCGACGGGTATCCTGTTTATGCCCGTTCGCCAGAACACAACGGGGCGTATCTTGTGACTTGCCACAGCGGAGTCACTTTGGCGCCAGCCCATTCCGGAATACTTCCGGTCTGGATCGACAACGCGACCGACGCCCCAGATTTGGAGGCTTTCGATGAAAATCGCTTCGCGCTTTCTTCCGCGGCCTGATCTGGGTGAAACCGTAACTATGACGCTTGACGGCGAACCCGTTACTGCACGTCTGGGTGACACCGTTGCTGCGGCTGTTCTGGCTCATTCTGGTGACGCCTCGCGTCAAAGCGTAAAGGGATCTCCGCGCACCGCCTATTGCATGATGGGTGTCTGTTTTGAGTGCCTGATTGAGGTAGACGGGAAACCCAACAGCCAAGCCTGCATGATCCAAGTGCGAGAGGGCATGGTCATCAGGCGCCAGAACGGTTTACGTGATCTTGGTGGGCATACGGATGCGTAAGACTGATCTTATCATCGTTGGCGCTGGACCTGCGGGAATGGCCGCTGCTGCGACCGCGGCTCGTGGCGGTGCCAAGGTATTGCTTCTGGATGAGCAACCGCATGCAGGCGGGCAAATCTATCGCGATTTGGGCGTGAATGGCGACCCAAAGCCGTATCTTGGGAAAGGCTACGCTTCTGGGCGATCACTTGTTGAGAATCTCGGTGCCGAGCGCATCACGGCTGAGTTTGGCGCAACTGTCTGGCGCGTCGAAGACGGGCCGCGCGTTGTCTGGTCCCGCGATGGTGAGAGCCACGTTTGTAGCGCCCGTCACATTCTGTTGGCGGGTGGCGCACAAGAGCGACCTGTTCCATTCCCCGGTTGGACGCTGCCCGGCGTGATGCCAGCTGGGGCGGCACAGATCCTGATGAAGAGCTCGGGCATGCTGCCGTGTGATGCGGTTCTGGCGGGATCGGGACCGCTGCTTTACCTGATCGCCGCACAGATGATCGACGCTGGCGCTCCGCCCAAGGCAGTTGTCGAAACGCAGACCGTCGCGATGATGCTTCGTGCGTCGAAGCATTTGCCGCGTGCATTGCTAGCTGCACCCACGCTTATCAAGGGTCTCGGGTTGATCCGCAAGATTAACAAAGCTGGGGTAAAGCGCTTCAAGGGCGCATCCGGTTTCCAAGCAAGACAGACCGAAGACGGGGGCGTCGCCTTTGTGTTTTCCGCTAGGGGCCGTAAACATCAGATAACAACTTCTTTACTTCTGACCCACCAAGGCGTTGTTCCTTCGACGCATATCAGCCGAGCTGCGGGTGTGGTGCACGAATGGAATGAGGCGCAGCAAGCGATACAACCGCTGACCGACAAATGGGGTAGGACGGGTGTTTCAGGTGTCCACATAGCCGGTGACGGTGCCGGAATTGGGGGCGCGGATGCGGCCAAGGCCAAGGGCCAGCTAGCGGCACTGGACATCCTTCTCCGGCTCGGTCTGCTCAGCAAAGGCCGGCGCGACCAAGGTTCAGCGATACCCCGCGCTGCGCTTCGCCAAACAATGGCCATCCGTTCGTTTCTTGATGCCGCCTACGCGCCGCTACCAGAATTTACGGCCCCAAAGGGTGACACAATTGTTTGTCGCTGCGAAGAGATAAGCGCCGCCGAAATCCGCCAATCCTTGATCGATGGCACTAACGGACCACGCCAGTTGAAAACCGCCACGCGTGCAGGGATGGGCCCTTGTCAGGGTCGCATGTGTGATCTGACGGTGCGTGGCATTCTTAAGTCATGTGGGACCAATCCTTCGATGCCTCGTGCGCGATCCCCGATTAAACCGGTGAAGCTAGGGGAACTGGCGGGGCTTGTCTTAGACGAATGACTGCCGTCACGACAAGTAAATAAGCGATTGTCTGTCCTGATTGGAGACGATACTGCAAAAGGCCGGATCATCGAAGACCATGTCCTGCTAACAATTGTCTGGTTGGCGTAAATGTGCGATTTCGAGGTGATGTTTTAAGTTTGCGATGTTGTCGATACAGCAGCCAATAATGAAGGAGACACGGTATGAGCACGCAGAAATGCACTTTGATCGGCGCTGGTATGGATTGCGGCAAGCGACGTCGTGGTTGCATCATGGGTCCGGATGCCTACCGCACAGCCGGGTTGGGCGAAACGCTTAATGATCTTGGATGGCAAACCGAGGATCGTGGAAATCTGGAAGGTCCAAATTGGGTCGCAGACGCTTCGCGTGGCGAAGTCCACGCGCGCGAAGAAACAATCGCTTGGACGCGTGCCCTAGCCGAGGTCGCGGAATCCGCCATGAAAGACAGTTTCCCAATCTTTATGGGCGGCGATCACGCGTTGTCGCTTGGCACAGTTTCAGGGGTAGCCGCCCACGCGGCAAGCAAGGGTCGCCCATTGTTCGTGCTGTGGCTTGATGCCCATCCCGATATCAATACACCCGAAACGACGGATTCCGGCAACCTACATGGAACGCCGATTGCCTATGTGACCGGCCAGCCGGGGTTTGATGGCTTTCCTGCAATCACCGCACCGGTCCCGACTGAAAACGTCTGTTTTATCGGGTTACGTTCTGTCGATGCGCCTGAGCGGGACTTCATCACACAATCCGGTATGACGGCAATTGACATGCGTCAGATTGATGAGCGCGGCATCGCTGCTCCTCTGGCGGATTTCCTAGAGCAAGTTTCTGCTGCTGATGGGATGCTGCACGTTTCGCTGGATGTTGACTTTCTGGACCCCAGCATCGCTCCGGCGGTGGGGACGACCGTGCCAGGTGGTGCGACTTTCCGTGAAGCGCATCTGGTCATGGAAATTTTGCACGACAGTGGTCTTGTGACTTCGCTTGATCTTGTCGAACTAAACCCTTTCCTTGACGATCGCGGCCGTACAGCCAAGCTTATGGTCGATCTGACCGCATCACTATTCGGCCGACGCGTGTTTGACCGTCCTACCCATAGCCATACGTGAGAATTCCAATGCCAACTCCTGCACCATCCGACCTCGCATTCATCCGCTTCGTTAGCGTCGAGAACATGATGAAGCTTGTCCACGGCATCGGCATCGAGACCATGCTAAAGGATCTTGCCCGCTACATCAGTGAAGACTTCGCTCGGTGGGAACAATTCGACAAAACTCCCCGTGTTGCCAGCCACTCTGCAGAAGGGGTTATCGAACTGATGCCAACCTCAGACGGAGAGGATTACGGTTTCAAGTACGTGAACGGCCACCCCAAAAACACGAAAGAGGGTCTGCAGACTGTCACCGCGTTCGGGCTTCTGGCACGTGTTGATACCGGCTACCCCGAGCTTCTGACCGAAATGACGCTTCTGACCGCGTTACGCACCGCAGCGACAAGCGCTATGGTGGCCAGCCATCTTGCGCCAAAAGATAGCCGTGTGATGGCGTTGATCGGCAATGGTGCTCAGTCAGAGTTTCAAGCAACAGCTATGCGCGCCCTGTGTGGTGTTGATACTCTACGGCTTTATGACGTCGACCCAGCGGCGACCGAAAAGGTGGTTCGCAACCTGACCGGACAGGGCTTTAACTTGGTCCCATGCAAAACGCCGGAAGACGCTATCGAAGGCGCACAGATCATTACCACCTGCACGGCTGATAAGCAGTATGCCACCATTCTGACCGACAACATGGTTGGTGCTGGTGTCCACATCAACGCCATCGGCGGAGACTGCCCGGGGAAAACCGAACTTCATGCGGACATCCTGACCAGATCTGACGTCTTCGTTGAATATCCACCACAGACCCGTATCGAAGGTGAAATCCAACAGATGCCCGAAGACTTTGCAGTGACTGAGATGTGGGAAGTGATCACCGGAACAGCGCCCGGACGCACCAGCGACCGCCAGATCACTCTGTTTGATGGGGTCGGGTTTGCCATCGAAGATTTCAGCGCCCTGCGATATCTGCGCGACCGGTTGGCGGATTATCCGTTCTATCAGGAACTAGATATCATCGCCGACCCCGACGATCCGCGCGATCTGTTTGGAATGGTCCAACGCGCAGGGCCTAGTGCGTGACATAAGCCACGCCGCTTAGGGCAGGTGCAAAATGAGGGTTGCATGGCAATCCTCACTTAATGGTATAGCCCGAAAGGCTGCACTAGCAGCCGGGGACGATCCGGTAGTCCCGCTCTGCACCGTCCCCCAAAGCTTCCATTGCACTTTGATAGCCCGCGCTGCGATAGGCGGATAAAGCAGCCTCGACGCTGTCGAATTCGATGACAACGACACGGTTTTTGTTGACCCCTTCAAGGATTTCAGCTGGCTCTCCACGGGCAATGAAACGACCGCCTTCGGCTTCGATGGCTGGTCCTGCGATTTTTGCATAGGCTGCGAAGCTGTCAGGGTTCGAAATGTTGATGTAGGTTACGACCGAATATGCTTTCGCCATTGAGTATTCCTTTTTGATCTGAGTACGAGATGGAGTTTCAGGGTAGGGCGCTTAAAGCGTCGAAAGCTCGGATTTCGGCACTCCGATCCCTTTGAGTATGATGCGTTTAACGCTTCGCTTTGCGTCGCGCCATTGTTCGTCGGTAAACGGCTTGGCCTGATTTAGGGTTTCGATTTGATGGTTGAAATCAGCGTAGTGCTGTGTGGTTGCCCAGATCATATACAACAGATGACGCGAGTCGATTGGGTCCATCAACCCGGCTTCGACCCAACCTTGCATGACTTTGATTCGGTTGTTGGTCCAATCGACGAGTGTTGTTTCCAGATAGTCCTGAATGACCGGCGCGCGGTGCATAACCTCGGACGCCCAAACCTTGGAGCCCGCTGGGTGACGGCGCGAGATTTCCATTTTCGCGTCGATATAAGCCCCCAATCCTTCTGCAGGGCCAGATGCGTTGTCGAACACTTCGGCAGCCAAAAGCCAGACGTCGAAGATGTTTCGAACCACTTGACGGTAAAGGGCTTCTTTCGTCGGAAAGTAGTAATGCAGATTGGCTTTTGGCAGCCCTGCAACGTCTGCGATCAATTGCATCGTCGCTCCGCCAAACCCGGCTTCGGCAAAAACTTTTTCCGCAGCGTCCAGAATGGTCTTCTCATTCTCCTCGCGGATTTTCTTTTTCTTCAAGGGGCGGACATTCGACGTCATTAAAATCTAACCCAGAATTTTCTTGACCGGTTGGTCAGGATGTGGTGCTCTAAGTTTGACCATATGGTCAGGATCATCGTCACGCAAGAGAGAACAAGCTCTCGTTAAGACAGCAACAGGGGAAACGATATGGCCGCACCGGGGGAAAACCTGAAAATCAATGGCGACCGTTTATGGGACAGCCTGATGGATATGGCCAAGATCGGGCCGGGTGTCGCGGGCGGTAACAATCGCCAAACCCTGACAGATGAAGACGGCGAAGGACGCTCTTTGTTCCAGCAATGGTGTGAAGCGGCGGGCTGTTCGATGGGGCTGGATACAATGGGCAACATGTTTGCCACCCGTGCTGGCGAAGACCCTGATGCCCTACCTGTCTATGTAGGTTCACACCTTGATACCCAACCAACGGGCGGCAAATACGATGGCGTTTTGGGTGTGCTGGGCGGGCTGGAACTGGTGCGGACCCTGAATGATCTGGACATGAAAACCAAACACCCGATTGTCGTGACCAACTGGACAAACGAAGAGGGCACCCGCTACGCCCCCGCGATGCTGTCGTCGGGGGTTTTTGCAGGGATCCACACCGAAGATTGGGCCAAAGACCGCGAAGACGCCGAAGGCAAGAGCTTTGGTGACGAGTTGAAACGCATTGGCTGGGAAGGCGACGAACCCGTAGGCGCCCGTAAAATGCACGCGATGTTTGAGCTTCACATCGAACAAGGGCCCATTTTGGAAGCCGAAGGGAAAGACATCGGAGTTGTCACCCACGGCCAAGGGTTGTCTTGGACGCAGGTCACGATTTCGGGCAAAGATTCCCATACCGGATCCACCCCGATGCCAATGCGTCGCAACGCGGGTCTTGGCATGGCGCGAGTGCTAGAGAAGGTGAACGAGATCGCCTATTCACACGCGCCTCATGCTGTGGGTGCTGCCGGACACATCGACGTTTATCCCAATTCACGCAACGTGAT
>CAYZAY010000025.1:0-29402 GCA_964476515.1 uncultured Rhodobacterales bacterium | reverse complement strand
CAGAGGCCAATCATGCACTAACAATCATCTTGGCCCAGTCAGATCAGGCTGCTCAATAAGAAAGGCTTAGTTTTTCTACGGTTAATTTATAGCAATACTGGTTTGCTGATTGGCGCAAAGCAAGGTCAAACTGCAATCAGCAAAACCCTTTTTGTCTGGCGCAGGCCACAGCCCGAGGAAACAACGATGTCCGCCCATTTTCACGACACTGTCCAAACCAGCGATCCGCTTGTTGCTAACGCTCTGGCACAGGAGAAATCGCGCCAGCAGGATCAGATCGAACTGATCGCGTCGGAAAACATCGTCAGCCGCGCAGTGCTGGATGCGCTGGGGCACGAGATGACCAACAAAACGCTGGAAGGCTATCCGGGGAACCGCTTCCATGGTGGCGGGCGGTTTGTGGATGTGGTTGAACAAGCCGCGATTGATCGGGCCAAGGCGCTGTTCGGGTGTGATTATGCGAATGTGCAACCCCACTCGGGTAGCCAAGCGAATCTTGCGGTGTTCTTTCTGTTGCTCAAGCCCGGCGATCGGGTTTTGTCGCTTGATCTGGCGGCGGGTGGGCATCTTAGCCACGGCCTAAAGGCGAACCTGTCAGGACGTTGGTTTGAGCCGCATCACTACACGGTCAATGCCGATACCGAAGTGATCGACTATGACGCGCTGGAAGAACAGGCCGTTAGCCTTAAGCCCACGCTTTTGATCGCCGGCGGGTCCGCTTACCCACGTTTTCTGGATTTTGAGAGGATGGCGCAAATCGCCAAGAAAGCGGGTGCGTGGCTTCATGTTGATATGGCGCATATTGCGGGTCTTGTTGCCGGTGGTGCCCATCCGTCGCCATTTCCGCACGCGGATATCGTGACCTGCACAACGACCAAGACGCTGCGGGGCCCAAGGGGAGGGGTGATCCTGACGAACAATGAGGACTGGTTCCAGCGTCTGCAATCGGCGGTGTTTCCCGGGGTGCAGGGGTCAATCCACACTCAGGTGATAGCCGCCAAAGCAGTCTGTCTGGGCGAGGCGTTAAAGCCAGAGTTTTCCCAATACGCAGCTCAGGTGGTAACGAATGCGCGTGTGTTGGCGCAGACCCTTCAGGTCAAGGGTATTCGGTTGGTGTCCGGCGGGACCGACACGCATTTGGTGTTACTGGATGTCGGGTCAAAGGGGCTGACCGGTGCGCGCGCCGAAAGCGTTTTAGAGCGTGCGAATATTACGGCGAACAAGAACCCCATTCCAAACGATAGCATCCGTCCGCCCGATTGGGTTGGATTGCGACTTGGGGTTAGCGCTGCGACGACGCGTGGGTTGGGGGAAGCCGACTTTGCCCGCCTTGGCAATATCATTGCTGATTTGATCGACGCCGAAGCAAACGGCACTGCGGATCAGGTCGTTGCGGCGGCCAAGCTAAAGGTGGGGGAAATCTGTGAGGCGTTCCCGATTTACGACTAGGAAACCGGAAACGCCTGAAGCTTTGGGCTACGTTATCTAACGTTGCCCGAGTTCTTGATGCGCGGAACCAGTGCTTTAACCAGATCCTTCATGTCCAACTCGCCGATAGGCTCGCCGTTTTCGACAACGCGATAGATGTGGTTGGTTTCACCGTCCGACAGGCCGATCATGCGCTCTAGGTTGCTGTCCGCGTCAACGTCTCCATCAAACTTGGCGTCTGGCTCCATCGGTTTCATGACCGAGCGGACCTTGAGAACACGCGCACGGTTAATATCGCTGACGAAGTCTTCGATATAAGGGTCGTTCGGGTTCAGCAGGATGTCCTGAGGCTCGCCCTGTTGAACGACGTAGCCGTCCTTCAGGATAACCAGGTGATCCGCAAGTTTCAGTGCTTCGTCCAGATCGTGCGTAATGAAGACAATCGTTTTGTGAATGTCTTGTTGCAGCTCTAGCAGAAGGTCCTGCATGTCCGTCCGGATCAATGGATCGAGCGCCGAAAAGGCTTCGTCCATCAACATGATCGGAGAGTTTGACGAAAGCGCCCGCGCGATGCCCACACGCTGCTGCATGCCGCCCGAAAGCTGCGCTGGGTAATGGTTTTCAAAACCGGACAGGCCAACGCGATCAAGCCACTTTTTTGCTTCCGTGTTGCAGGTGTCATTGTCTTCACCCCGAACCGACAGCGGCATGCCTGCGTTTTGCAGAACCGTGCGGTGCGGCAGAAGCGCGAACTTCTGGAAGACCATCGACATCTTGTGCTGTCTAAGACTGCGCAGTCCGGTTTCGGACAGTTGCATGACGTCTTCGCCTTCAACCATAATCTCGCCCGCTGTGGGTTCGATCAGACGGTTCAAGTGACGAATGAGCGTGGACTTACCAGAACCCGAAAGGCCCATGACCACGGTGATCTCACCCGCTTGCATATCGACGTTGATGTCTTGAAGACCAAGAACATGTTTGTGCTGCGCTAGCAGTTCATCTTTCGACATGCCGTCGTCCCGTACGTATTTCAGGACGTCTTTGTGGTTTTCGCCGAAGATTTTATAAAGCCCGCGAAGGCTGACCATTGGTGTCGTCATTATCCCGGACTCCTTAGTGTTTCATGTTGGTCATATCGACCCGGCTAAGTGCGGCTTTGGATACACGATCCAGAATAACCGCCAGAAGCACGATGCCGATGCCAGCGACGATGCCGACGCCAAGCTCAAGGTTACGAATGCCGCGAAGGACGTTCACACCAAGACCCGGTGCAGAAACGAGCGACGCGATAACAACCATTGCGAGGCTCATCATGATGGTCTGGTTCACACCAGCCATGATGTTTGGCAGCGCCAGAGGAAGCTCGACCCGAAGCAGCTTTTGGTTGGAATTCATGCCAAACGCATTTGCAGCTTCGATCACGTCTTTGTCGACAAGTCGGATACCGAGGTCAGTCAAGCGGATGACCGGCACGATGGCGTAGAGAATGATCGCGATGCCGTAGAGCTTCGATTCCGTCACCGAGAACAGGAAGATCAGCGGGATCAGATACACAAAGGTCGGCAAGGTTTGTAACAGGTCGAGTACCGGCACCGTCATTCGTTGGAGACGGTCGGATTTGGACATGGCGATGCCGATGGGCACCCCGAACAGAACGGATATTGTCGTACACACGAAGATGATCGACAGGGTCTGCATTGCCACATCGTAGTGGTCAACCAGCGCAAGAAGAAGAATTGATATAGCAACGAAGATCGTTACTGGGCGCGATTTGGACGCGTACCAAGAAATAGCAACCAGAATTGGGATCATGATGAACCAAGGCGTTGCTTCAAACAGCCAGAGAGCGCCGTCCAACATCCAGCTTAGAGGCTGGGTGATCGGATCCAAGACCGCTTTCAGTGCGGGTTTTGCAGCTAGGAATCCGTCTTCGATGCCTTTGGTGACATCACGGGATTGCGCAATGTTGGCACAACTTTCGTTCAAGTTATCCAACGAGGGAAAAGGAAATACTGGGCCGTTGGCAGCCGCGTCTCCACCACCAGCTTGGGCCATTAGATCGGCCATAGACAAAGGCGCGCCGGTTCCGGCTTCGCCGCACCAGTCTTGTAAGCCTAAAGTTTTGAAAATTCCGTCATAGAAGGCCATGTTGCCTATCCCCTCAAATTAAAATTGCTCCCCACCCTCGGTCAGAGGATGGAGAGCAACATGTTCGTTTAGGCTTAGTTAAGCAGTGCTGACAGCTTGCCGCGTGCTTCGTCGTTCAGCCAGCTACCCCAGACGTCTTTGTAGTTCGTCAGGAAGTATACTGCTGCTTCGTCGTAGGACGCGTTGTTGTCCAGACGCCATGCAAGAACGTCACCCATCTGAGCGTTGGTGAACGAAACGTTCGCCATCAGAGCCGCTGCATCTGGTTCACGATCAGGGAAGGTGCCTTCAACTGCAGTGGTCACTTTCGCAGCTGGGTAAGCCGAGTACTGTGGGTTCGCACAGTCGACGTCACCGTTACAGACGTGAGCTTCTGCATTGTATTCGCCAACGCTTACAGCAACCATTGGGTACTTGCCGAGAACCGCTGTCGGTGCCCAGTAGTAACCAAACCAAGGTGCTTGATCTGCATATGCAGCAGCGATCGAGGTTTGCAGTGTTTCACCGGAACCGTGCTGGAAGCGCTCAAGACCGTTTGCTTCTGCGCCCAGTGCGATCAGGTTGTTGTTGTTGATGATGTCACATGCCCAACCTGATGGACAATCGTGGAACTTGCCGCCAACAGCAGCAGGGTTCGCCATGATGCCGTCCCAAGTGGTCAGCTCTGGGTTTGATTCTGCAAGATATGCAGGGATCCACCAAGCTTCTACACCACCGTCCGAAAGAACGTCGGCCAGCTCAACAAGCTTACCTTCTTCGATCAGGCCAGGGTATGCAGGTGTCGAGTTTGCCCAGACTTCGGTCAGAATGTCAGGCTCGCCAGTTTCAGTGATCGAAGTGATCGCTGTCACAGTTGACGAAGGAACTTTCTGGACCGAGCAGCCATAGCCCTGTTCCATAAGGAACGATGCAACCGCGGTAACAACCGCAGACGACGCCCAGTTCATTTCAGTAATGGTTACATCGCCACAGTCAGCATATGCAGCCGTGCCAGTAGTTGCACTGAGCGCCATAGCGCCAGCGAGAGCTAGTTTTTTCATAGATTTCTCCCAGTTTGGTGTTCGTGCGGGCTTGATGCCCGTAATTAGTAAGCTGAGAATAAACACCATACAGAAATGCGACGCAATGAATTAGCGACGGATTTTGGGTCTTTAGCGTCGTCATCTTGGTTTGGAGCGACATAAATTGTCGATTTCAGAATAGTTACCCAGCGGTACAAACGATCTTCACTACTGTTCACTGGTTCGGGAGAATTGGCCTTTGATCCTTGATCAAGGGTGATCGCCCTTGAACGCTTCACGGTGCGGTTGTAACCAATCGGAATGAAACCGTTTTTGATCCTCCAACTTCGTCCCGAAGATGACGCGGCCGACAATGAATTTGCGGCTATCCTTGAAAAAGGGGGCTACCCGCAAGACGAGGTGCGTCGTATTCGTCTGGATCAGCAAAGCTTACCCGACGATCTGGAACTTGATGACTACGCCGGGATAATCGTTGGCGGCGGGCCGGGGTGCGTGTCGGACCCTGTTGAAAGCAAGGACCCTGTCGAAAAGCGCATCGAAGACGAAATATTGGGTCTGATGCTAGCGATCTGTGCAAAGGATTTTCCGTTTCTGGGGTGTTGCTATGGCATGGGCGTTCTTGGGCATCACCTTTCGCCGGGGTCAGTATCAAAAGAAAAGTATGGTGAACCCGTAGGCGGCGTTGATTGTGAGATAACACAGGACGGGCAGGACGATCCGTTGATGGCTGGGTTGCCCGAAACTTTCCGCGCTTTGGTTGGTCACAAAGAAGCCGTTCAGGAATTGCCCGAAGGGGCGGTTCATTTGGTTCGGTCCGGTCCTGCGCCGTATCAAATGCTTCGGTACGGCAAAAATGTCTACGCAACGCAGTTTCATCCGGAAGCCGATGCCCAAGGGTTTGAGACGCGGATACATATCTACAAGCACAAGGGTTACTTCCCCCCCGAAAAAGCCGCCGATCTGATCCATGAAATTCGCAAAGAAGACATCAGGTTTCCCGAAGTGATCCTGAAAAACTTTCGCAAAATCTACGGCGGCTAGCCTTCCCCTAATGTTAACTAATTCACGACGTTAGGTGCCGATATCCTGTCTGGCGCCCGCCTTGTGAAGTCTCTAAAGTGGCGTCGATGATCCGGAGGTTTTTTGACGGGCGAACTGTCATCGCTTGAGGGTAAGCTTGCCGACGCTGCAACAACCCATGACGGGCTGGAAGCCGAGCTTGCCGATCTAACGACTTCGCATGCCGAAGTTTCGGCTGAACTTAACGCGGTTCAAAGCACGGCCTCTGTCTTGCTGAACGAGCTTCAGGATAACGAAGCAATTCGTGCCGAGCTGACGGCAAGATCCAATGCGTTGAGTAATGATTTGTCCGCTGCAACGGACCGAATTGCTGATCTGGAAGACAATCTGAACGCTGAAATCACCCAGCGCACCGATGTTGAAGCACAGTTGGCCGAAGCTATATCTGGGCAACAGCAAACGCTCGAAAGTTTGAATTCAACCTTTGAAGAGCTTGAGACAACGCAAGTTGCGCGTGATCTTGTGCAAACCCAGCTTGATGAGGTTTCAGAGCTGCTGGCGACCCGCGAAGAAGAACTCGCATCGACGGTCGAGCAACGCGACGCAGCGCGCAATAATGCGTCTGCTCTGTCTAGTCGATTGGCGGTAGGGGACGAGAGTTTCCAAGATCTTCAAAAGCAGTTCCAGATCCAGCGGATCATTCTTATGCTTCGTCAGGCGCGTTTTGACAGGACGGCACAAGAAAACGTGGATTTGAAGGCCAAGCTGACAACAGCCGACGCAGAAGTTGTGCGCCTGCAGGCTGAACTTGATGCTCTGTTGGTCGAAGCAGACGACCAAACAGATGTCGAAGCTTCACCCGAAGAAACCCAGTAAGCAGCAAAGCGGCTTCGCCCGATTGACCTGAGGTTTGACGACTGTAAGCTCGGCTTTAGTCAATCAGGGAAGCCCCATATGTCCGACGATTTCTTCCAGCCGGAGTCCGGCTTTGTCCTGCCGCGTTTTGCAGGCATTCCCACGTTTTTGCGATTGCCTGAAGTTGGCTTTGATCATGACCGGTTTGGCGATGTTCAGATCGGGTTGATCGGCGTTCCTTGGGACGCTGGAACCACCAACCGTCCGGGTCCGCGACATGGGCCTCGTCAGATACGCGATGCATCCACGATGATCCGCGCCGAGCATTCGGTTTCAGGCGTTAGGCCCTATGAGGCCGCAAGATGCGCTGACCTTGGTGATGTTGCGCCCAATCCGGCGGACCTGATGGATACAATGGGGCGGATCACCTCGTTTTATGACAAGGTCATTGGGGCAGGGATCGTTCCTTTAACGGTAGGGGGTGATCATCTGACCTCTCTGCCTGTTTTGCGGTCGGTGGCGAAAGCTGGTGCGGTGGGTATGATCCATTTCGACAGCCATACAGACCTGTTCAAAGACTATTTCGGCGGCACCCAATACACCCACGGCACCCCGTTCCGCCGCGCGATTGAGGAAGGGTTGTTAGACCCCAAGCGCGTCGTGCAGATTGGTATCCGAGGGACGCAGTACGACAGCGAAGACCGCGACTTTGCCAAGTCAGTCGGGGTCCGCATTATTCCAATTGAAGAATTTTACGACCGTGGCATTCCCGATGTTATGGCCGAGGCAAGGCATATCGCAGGCGATCAACCGACGTACATCAGCTATGATATTGATTTCGTCGATCCCGCATTTGCACCTGGTACAGGGACGCCGGAAGTGGGCGGTCCGAACAGCTTCCAAGCCCTACAAGTCGTTCGTGAACTTGCGGGCGTGAATATTATTGGCGCTGATTTAGTTGAGGTGTCTCCTCCGTTTGACCAAAGCGGGGCAACGGCGTTTTTAGGGGCGTCCATCATGTTTGAAATGCTGTGTCAGATGGCTGTTCAGGTGTGAATTCACCGGTCAAATCCCACTTGAAAGGTGACGTATGAAGCTAGATAAACCTCTGCATTCCGCCCCTGGCGACGGGGACGCCAGAAAAACAATCGCACCGGTCATTTGCTACCCGCCTGAAACCTTGCCCAGCGTTGATCTGGACAGGTTGAAGGGGGCGCGAAGGGGCGCGACGAAGACAGCCGAGCTATTGGTTCAGCCACGCGACGCGGGATGCATTGAGGTTCCCCAAGGCGCGTTCTTTCGGATTTGTTCTGTCCAAGGCTCACAGGTCGGGGATTTAAATCTTTGGAATGCGCATGACCTGTCTGAGCGGTTTTATTCAGGTAAAACAAGGGCTTTGCATGGGACGCACCTATCGACCGGTGATCGCATGTGGTCGAGCTTTCCCTATATGCGCCCTATGGCGACGATCGAGGACGATAGTCTTGATTGGTATGGGTTCGATGAATTCGGCGGGTCCGTCCATGACGTGATAGGCACCCGATGTGATCCCTACACGGGGCGTTTGTTGTCAGGTGACGACTATCACTATTGCTGCCACTCCAATCTGACACGCGCATTGTCTGACTATGTCGATATGCCGCTGGACGAAGCAGAGAAGTATGTCCACGACGTGTTGAACGTCTTTATGTGCACTGGCTTCACGCGCGACACAGGGCAGTATTTCATGAAATCCAGTCCGGTTCGCCCGGGCGATTATCTGGAAATCTTTGCCGAGATTGATCTATTGGTCGGTCTGTCCGCCTGTCCCGGCGGCGATTGTTCGTCCGACCATTCGTCGGACACTGCCGCCTGTTATCCCTTACTGATTGAGGTTTGGGATCCGGGTGAAGTCTTTCGACAGTCGCATGTAGCACCGGCCCAAAACGCTTATGATGGAAGCCACGGTCGCTAACGTGAAATTGGAAATTTTCGTCGGCAATTGAAGAATTGTTGACAGCTATGGGTGAAATGGAAACTGTCGGGCGGAAACGTCTGATGAAAGCAACCAATGCAACTAATATCCAATCCATATCGTGACGGCGAAAAGCTGGCTACGAACGCGCCTTACCCGTCGACCGACGCACCAAAGGTCGCGGCTCTTCTTACTAAGTGCCCAAAGACGGGCGAAACGGAACTGTTGTCGATCTCGTCTCCTACTGGGGCCGGGGTTTTGTGGGCCAAGGACGAACGCACCCGCATGGGGCTTGGGTCATTCAAGGCGCTGGGCGCGGCGTATGTCATCGCGAGACAAGCTAGCGAGATTACCAATAATCCCGACGGTACAACGCTAGAGGGTCGAACCTATGTGACGGCCAGCGCCGGCAATCACGGGCTAAGTGTAGCTGCTGGCGCGCGGGCGTTTGGTGCTAAATCGGTGGTTTGCATTGCTGAAACCGTGCCGGAAAGCTTTGGCGAACGCCTTGCCGCGCTGGGTGCAACGCCAATCCGAGTGGGGACAAACTATGCAGAATCCATGGACGAAGCGATGCGCTTGGCAAAAGAAAATGACTGGACGCTTTTGTCGGACACGTCTTGGGAAGGCTACACTGAAGTTCCCCTCATTCTGATGGAAGGCTACGTTCAGATGGTTGCGGAAGCCGTCGAACAATGCCCTGAACCGCCAACGCATATCTTCTTGCAGGCGGGAGTGGGCGGTTTGGCCTGTGCCGTCGCCGCATATGCGCGCAAAGCGTGGGGAGACGAGCCGATGATTATCGTTGTTGAGCCAGAAGCAGCGCCAGCGTTGCAGGCCAGTATCGAAGCGGGCAAATGCGTGTTTACCGATGGGCCTGATAGCTCGATGGGGCGTCTTGATTGTAAGGAACCGTCGTTGATTGCGCTGAATGGTTTGGGCAGGGATGCGGATTATTTTCTGACGCTGACGGACGACGACGTCGAAGTTATTTTGCCAACGTTGGCTGCGATGGGCATGGAAACATCTCCATCCGGCGGTGCGGGGCTGGCGGCTGCACTTCGCCCTGATGTTCAGGGCGCGTTGGGCATGGGGGGCGATGCACGAACGTTGTGCTTCATATCCGAGGGGCCTGCATGAGGGGATTTTCGCAAGAGGAATTCGAAGCACGCACCGCCAAAGCTCAAGGATTGATGGCAAAGCATGGCTTGGCTGCCCTATTGCTGACGTCCGAGCCTGAAGTGCGTTATTTCACAGGTTTTTTAACGCGATTTTGGGAAAGCCCAACGCGGCCTTGGTATCTTGTCGTGCCGGCTTCGGGCAAGCCGGTGGCGGTCATTCCGTCTATCGGGGCTGCATTGATGGGGCGTGGCTGGATCGACGATGTCCGCACGTGGAGCTCTCCTGATCTAAGCGACGACGGGGTTAGTCTGTTGGCCGATGTATTAAACGAGCTAGCTTCGGGTGGAGTGGTCGGGGTTCCCGATTCGCATGAAACGCATGTGCGGATGCCTCTGAATGATGTTCAGCGTTTGGGCGAGCGGGTGAAGCTTGGGTCTGACCACGGGATTATTCGTCAGATGCGCATGGTCAAGTCGCAGGCTGAGATTGATAAGATTGCACGGGCTTGCCAGATCGCGGGCAACGCGTTTGCGCGGGTCCCTGAAATAGCGTGCGCAGGCGTGCCTATTGAAACTGTTTTTCGAAAGTTTCAGATGCTGTGTCTCGACGAGGGGGCCGATTGGGTGCCCTATGTTTCTGGCGGTGCAGAACAGGGCGGCTATTCGGACGTGATTTCACCCGCGTCGGACGCGCCTTTGGCAAATGGCGACGTGCTGATGTTGGATACGGGTCTGGTATGGGACGGCTATTTCTCGGATTTCGACCGGAACTGGTCGATCGGACCGGCGTCTGATGCGGTACGGGATGCGCATGCGCGCCTGATCGAGGCTTCCGATGCGGCTTTCGAAATTTGCCGGCCCGGTAAGACGGCTGCCGATCTGTTTCATGCGATGAACGATATCGTCTCGAAAGACTCGGAGGATACCGGCGCAGGCAGGCTCGGGCATGGGCTTGGGATGTCTTTGACCGAGTGGCCGTCGTTGATCCCGACGGATCATACCGTGATCGAGGAAGGGATGGTTCTGACCTTGGAGCCCGGCATCGCAATTGGCGACGTGCTCCTGGTTCATGAAGAAAATATCGTCGTGACAGAAAACGGACCGAAATATCTAAGCCCGCGTCAGGCATCGGAGATTCCAGAGCTATGAGTGCGATACCTTACGAAATTGAAAACGGCGGCGTTCTGCCTGATGCAATCGGGATGATCATCTTGCAGACCGATGAGTCTTTAGAGCCGGAGTTTAAGGCCTATTTCTCGGACTTTCCGGCGTCAATGTACATCAGCCGCATTCCAAATCAGACATCTGTCACAACCGACACTCTTGCCGAGATGGAAATTGCTTTGCCAACCGCCGCAGGGCTTTTGCCGACAGCGCGTTCGTTTTCGGTTGTTGGGTACGGATGCACCTCGGGGTCGGCGGTGATTGGTTCGGACAAGGTTGAAGAGCTGGTGAAACGAAACTGTAACGCGCGAGCGGTGACGAATCCTTTGCGCGCGGCGATTGCCTTTGCGAAGGACCGTGCGCTTCGTCGGTTGGCGCTGTTGTCGCCATATATCGAAGAGGTGAACGAACCGCTTCGGAGGGTATTTCGCGACAATGGCCTAGAAACCGATGTGTTTGGCACCTTCACGGAAGGTGACGACGCGCAGGTTGCCCGTATTACTTCGCGCTCGGTGGTGAGTGCGGCCATTGAATTGGGAAGCAGTGACGGCGTGGACGGCGTGTTCATCAGTTGCACAAATCTGCGTACAATCGATGCAATTCCAGAGGTCGAAAAAGCACTGAATAAGCCTGTCTTTTCAAGTAATTCGGCCTTGGCTTGGCATATCAAATCGCTCTCTTGAACCAGTTTTCTGACCGGAGTTTAGATTCTTTCTTGACGATTCCATTTCGAACACCGTAACGTAATCTTCGTGGCATAAACGCGATGGCGTCGCGGTACCCCCTGCCAAGGTCACTGTCAAAGTGGCTTCCCCCTGAACGCCGGGGAAATGGGCCGGGTAAGTTATTCTCCTGGCAAATTGATGAGGACGTGAATAATTGAGCGTCAAATTGTTAGGTCGGCGTCTGCCCTTGAATTGCCGCTGCGAAGTGCGGTGCCAAAGAGCAATTAATTTGAATTTACCCGCGCGGGAGCTGGAAATTGGTGAATAACAAAAACGAAATGGCATTTGTGTCATTCGAACGTGTGCAGAAATCTTACGACGGCGAAACTCTTGTCGTAAAGGATCTCAATCTTGACATGCCCAAGGGTGAGTTTCTCACCATGCTCGGGCCATCCGGGTCCGGTAAGACGACCTGTCTTATGATGCTGGCCGGTTTTGAGACTGCGACGCACGGCGAAATCCTCTTGGGTGGCCAGCCAATCAACAACATTCCACCACATAAGCGTGGCATTGGGATGGTGTTCCAGAACTATGCGTTGTTCCCGCACATGACCGTCGGCGAAAACCTGTCCTTCCCGCTGGAAGTGCGTGGAATGGACAAGAGCGTGCGCGAAGACAAAGTTAAGCGCGCGCTGGACATGGTTCAGATGGGCGACTTTATCAATCGCCGTCCAGCCCAGCTTTCTGGTGGTCAGCAACAGCGTATCGCTTTGTCGCGTGCTTTGGTGTTTGAACCCGAGCTGGTTTTGATGGACGAGCCGCTTGGCGCGCTGGATAAGCAACTGCGCGAGCACATGCAGTTTGAAATCACCCGTCTGGCACACGAGTTGGGTATCACCACAGTTTATGTGACGCACGACCAAACCGAGGCGCTGACCATGTCGGACCGCGTTGCGGTGTTCGACGATGGCCGCATCCAGCAGCTTGCGCCGCCCGATAAGCTTTATGAAGAACCTGAGAACAGCTTCGTTGCTCAGTTCATCGGCGAGAACAACACGCTTGAAGGTGTTGTAACCGAGATCAAAGGCGACCTGTGCGAAATCAAGCTGGACGACGGCGAGATCATCGACGCCAAGCCGGTCAATGTGACCAAGGTCGGCGAAAGAACTAAGGTTTCCATCCGTCCCGAACGGGTCGAGATGACTAAGTCGCGTCTTCAGGACAATGCTCACACGTTGAAGGCCGAGGTTATGGAATTCATCTACATGGGTGACATTTTCAGAACGCGCCTGCGTGTAGCCGGAAACGAAGATTTCATTGTGAAAACACGGAACGCTCCGGATCAGCAGCGCCTAGAACCTGGCACGCAAATTGAAATCGGCTGGTTGCCAGCAGATTGTCGGGCCCTGGACGCCTGAGATTGATTTCGTGCTGGTCCGACGACCGGATCAGCATATAATGAGAACGGCCTTAATGTGCCCGTAGGGTCGTTCCAAGGAAGTAACGGGCAAGGGAGAAACATATGAAACTAAAAACAGTATTGATGGCGACGGCGCTTACTAGCGTTGCAGTTGCCGCTAGCGCACAAGAAGTGACCGTTATGTCCTGGGGTGGTGCTTACACCAAGTCCCAAGTTGAAGCGTATCACAAGCCGTTCACCGCCGAGACTGGCATCAAGGTGAACTCGGTTGACTCTGACAACCCGGCAACTCCGATCAAAGCTCAGGTTGAAGCTGGAAACGTGTCGATCGACGTCGCTGACGTTGAATTCTCGGATGCGGTTCGTCTCTGCGACGAAGGCCTTCTGATGGAAATGGATCACTCGATGCTACCGTCTGCTCCTGATGGCACACCAGCGTCGGAAGACTTCATCTCGGGTGGTCTGCAGGACTGTGCGGTTGCAAACATCGTTTGGTCGACCGTTTTCGCTTATAACTCGGACAACGTTTCGGTGGCCCCAACAACCATCGCAGAATTCTTCGACACCTCTGCCATCCCAGGCAAGCGTGGCCTTCGCAAGTCGGCCAAAGCGACCCTCGAAATGGCTTTGATGGGTGACGGCGTTCAAGCGGATGACGTTTACGAACTGCTTGAAACCGAAGAAGGCATCGACCGTGCGTTCGCAACACTTGATCGCATCAAAGACGACATCGTCTGGTGGGAAGCCGGCGCTCAGCCTCCACAGCTTCTGGCAGACGGCGAAGTTGTAATGTCGACAGCGTATAACGGTCGTATCTTCAACGCGGCGGTTGCCGAAGGCCAGCCTCTGGAAGTTGTTTGGGACGGTCAGATCCTCGACTTCGACCTTTGGGTTGTTCCAAAAGGTGCACCTAACGCAGAAGAAGCGATGAAGTTTGTTGCTTACTCGACCGACACTCAGCGTCTCGCAGACCAAGCGTCGTGGATATCATACGGTCCTGCACGTAAGTCGTCTGGCGCAATGGTTGGCCTGTACTCGGATGGTAAAACCGAGATGGCACCACATATGCCAACAGCAGCTGCTAACCTAGACAACGCTCTGGTTAACAACTTTGAATTCTGGGTCGACATGGACGCAGAACTCAACGAGCGCTTCAACGCTTGGTTGGCTAACTAATCAGCCTTAACTATCACCGCCCCCAATCATTCGGGGGCGGTGCCTTTTGGTCAAAACCAACAATCTCAAAGCGACTATCTGGGCATTTCAAATGAGCGATACGACCGCAAATACGGAACTACTGACAACGGCCGACGGCAAGCCTCTCAAGGCTGCTCTTGCCTCAGCGCAAGCGCATGCAAAACGGCGGGCGTTCTTTTTGGTTCTGCCATTGTTGGCATTTATTTTGATCACCTTCGTTACACCGATTGGGCAGATGCTGCACAAATCGGTCTACAACGAAGGCTTCACGATGCACGAGGACGTCACTACCGGAGTACGCACTCCGATTATGAACAACCTCAAAGATTGGTTCGAGGACAACCCGAACGGCACTGAGCCCGATGAGGCTGCCTATGCGGCCGTCGTGCAGGACTTGATTTTGCTTCGCGAATTGAAAGCGCCTGGGCAAGCCGGTACACGGATCAACTACGAGCTTTCGGGTAGCCGATCTTTGTTCACAAAATCCGCACGTAAAGCTGCAAAACTAGAAGGTCCGTTTAAAGAAGCGCTTCTCGATGTGGACGAAGATTGGGGTGACCCCAAGCTTTGGCAGGTCATGCGTGGCGCATCTTCGGCCTATACGCTCAACTTCTACCTTGCCGCTGTAGACCGCAACCGCGACGAAACCGGCGCAGTTCAAATGGTGAATGAGAACCGCCAAGTTTACGTGAAACTGTTTACACGCACATTGTTCCTGTCGCTGGTGATCACAGGTCTAACGTTTCTTCTTGCATACCCAATCGCGCACCTTCTGGCGAATTTGCCACTGCGGTATTCAAACCTATTGATGATCCTTGTTTTGCTGCCATTCTGGACGTCTCTTCTGGTGCGAACCACCAGTTGGATGGTGTTGCTGCAATCGCAAGGTGTCTTAAACGATACAATGGTTGGGTTGGGCATTCTGAGCGACGAAAACCGAATACAGATGATGTACAACCAGCTTGGCACATTGATTGCGATGACGCACATCCTGTTGCCGTTCATGGTTCTGCCGCTCTATTCGGTAATGCGTCCGATCAACCCGTCTTACGTTCGCGCGGCCCGAAGCCTTGGAGCGACAAGCTGGACAGCGTTCCGCCGGATATATTTCCCGCAAACAGTCCCAGGTATCGGGGCAGGGGCGTTGCTCGTCTTCATTCTGGCGGTTGGTTACTACATCACACCGGCCCTTGTTGGTGGCGCGGATGGTCAGTTGATCTCGAACCTGATCGCCTTCCACATGCAAAAATCGCTTAACTGGTCGCTGGCTGCTGCCCTTGCGGCGCTGCTTCTGGGCGGCATCCTCATTCTCTACTGGCTCTATGACAGGCTGGTGGGCATCGACAATCTGAAGCTGGGATAAGACACATGGCTCTTCCTAAACACGCTGATAGTCTGGAACGTGTATGGCACTACACCTATTTGGTGATTTGCGCCCTGATCTTCATGTTCCTGATCGCTCCGATCCTCATTGTTATGCCTCTGAGTTTTAACGCGGAGCCGTATTTTACCTTTACCGAGAAGATGCTGAAGCTTGACCCAACCGGTTATTCAGCCCGTTGGTATGATCTGCTGCTTACCTTCGGTATGCAGGCCCCAGACGCCCCGAGGGATGGGTCGTGGTGGTCGGACACTTGGAATAACGCGCATTGGATCAGGGCGACGAAGAACTCGATCGTCATCGGTTTCTTCTCGACGATTTTGGCGACATCGCTTGGGACCGTGGCTGCACTGGGTCTGTCGCGTTCAGAAATGCCAGCGCGCCGTGCCATCATGGCGGTCCTGATTTCGCCGATGATCGTTCCGATCATCATTACGGCGACTGGTCTGTTCTTCTTCTATTCGTCGGTTGGAATTCAGAACTGGGGTATCCCTTATCTCGGTGTCGTTCTGGCGCACGCAACTTTGGGTATTCCGTTCGTGATCATCACGGTTACAGCAACGCTCGTGGGTTTTGACCATTCGCTGACCCGCGCTTCTGCAAGTCTTGGGGCCAATCCGGTTCGGACATTCCGCAAGGTACAGATGCCTCTGATCCTGCCGGGCGTGATTTCGGGCGCGTTGTTTGCTTTCGTCACCTCATTTGACGAAGTTGTTGTCGTGCTGTTCGTTGGCGGACTGGATGAACAGACGATCCCTCGTCAAATGTGGAACGGTATTCGTGAACAGATCAGCCCTGCGATCCTGTCGGTTGCTACGATCCTTGTCATCATTTCGATCTTGTTGCTGACGACCGTTGAAATCCTTCGTCGTCGTTCCGAGCGTCTGCGCGGCGTTACCCCTCGCTAAAAATATTTGGGTGAGGGTAACGACTCTCTTGACCGAAGAATATTTCCCGTTGTAACGCTTTGCGCGTGACAGACACCGCGATGGCGTCGCGGACCTTATCCCTGTCATGGTTCACGTGATGTGACCTGCCTGCCCTGAACGCCGGGGTATGTGGCCGGACATATCACTTTCCAAGTCCGGCAAGTGACAAGGAAATGGATCATGACCGATCTCTCAAACCGTCCCGAGTTTTTCACCTGCCACAATGGTGAAAAAGCTCCTATGCAATTTTCGAAAGCTGAATACGCACGCCGCCTGACAAAGCTGCGCGCGATTATGGCTGACAAAGATATTCCAGTTGTTCTGCTGACGTCGATGCAGAACATCGCATACTATTCCGGCTTTATTTACTGCAGCTTTGGCCGCCCATACGCTTGCGTCGTCACTCAAGACGCGTGCACAACAGTCTCGGCCAACATTGACGCTGGTCAGCCGTGGCGCCGGTCTGTCGAAGACAACGTTATCTATACCGACTGGAAGCGCGACAACTACTGGCGTGCCGTGTCGTCTCTGCTGCCTGCAAACGCTGGCCGTGTGGGTGTCGAAGGCGATCATATGACGCTAGCGGCGCGCGCGAAGCTTGCCGAAATGCTGGGCAACCCTGAGGTCGAAGATATTGCTCCGGCCACAATGTTCGCCCGCATGATCAAATCTGCCGAAGAGATCGAGCTGATCAAAGGCGGCGCACGCACCGCTGACATCGGCGGCGAGGCGATTCACAAGGCGATCCGTGTTGGCGCAACTGAAATCGAAATCGCGATGGCCGGTCGTGATGCGATGGAAGAAGAGATCGCAAAATCCTACCCAGACAGCGAAATCCGCGACAGCTGGGTTTGGTTCCAGTCTGGCATCAATACCGACGGCGCGCACAACCCAGTCACAACGCGTAAACTGGAAGCAGGAGACATCCTGTCGCTGAACACTTTCCCAATGATCTCGGGCTACTACACTGCGCTTGAGCGCACCCTTTTCGTTGGTGAGCCAGACGCAGAGAGCCTGCGCCTGTGGGAAGCCAACGTTGCGGCGCACGAGCTGGGTATAAGCCTGATCAAACAGGGCGCGACCTGTTCGGGGATCACGGCAGAAATCAACCGTTTCTTCGCTGAAGAAAACCTGCTGCAGTATCGTTCATTCGGTTACGGCCACTCGTTCGGTATCCTGAGCCACTACTACGGTCGTGAAGCGGGTCTGGAACTGCGCGAAGACATCGACACCGCGCTTGAGCCGGGCATGGTTGTGTCTATGGAGCCAATGCTGTGGGTTCCAGAAGGAACCGCCGGTGCTGGTGGCTATCGTGAGCATGACATCCTTGTGGTCGGCGAAGACAGCGTCGAGAACATCACCAAGTTTCCGTACGGACCGGGTCACAATATTATCCCAGCGTAAGCGGATTAGGGGGCCGGGAGGCCCCCTAGTTTTTAGACATTTGTAATTTTTGTACATCGAAACGATACAAATGCCCTAATGCCTGTCATCCCAACGAAAGTTGGGATCTTTTGAGGGTGGAATATACGCTGCCGGAGATCCCAGCGTTCGCTGGGATGACAAGGCTAGTCTTACCCCCGCTCGTGGAAAATAAACCCGATGAAGTTCAGCAACAGTTGCGCAGCCAAAATCTGTGTGCTTTCGCTGGGGTCATAGGCTGGGGCGACTTCGACGAGGTCAATCCCCACAACGTCTCCTCGTTTCGCTAGCCCCTGCAAGATTTCAAGCACGTCGTAGTACTGAAACCCGCCGTGGCTGGGGGTTCCCGTGCCGCTGGCAATTGACGGGCAAAACGCGTCGATGTCGATGGTGACGTAGTAGCGCGCGCCTTGGGGGATGCGATCCAGAACGCCTTCGGTGCCCAGCTTGCGGACCTGACGGACCGATAGGATGTCTGACCCGCGGTTGCGGGCGTCTTCATAGCCTTCCTTAGCGGTGGATGACACATTGCGGATGCCCAGTTGGGTCATGCCCGAGACGTAGTCTTTTTCAATCGCGCGGCGCATTGGGTTGCCGTGGCCGTTGGTGACGCCGTGGCGTTCGTCGACAAAATCGAGGTGGGCGTCGATTTGCACAACGTGGATTGGTCCGTTTTTGACGCAATCCTTATCAAATGCATTCACGCAAGGGATGTTGATAGAATGATCACCGCCAATCGTAACGGGCAGCGCGCCAGCCTCAAGCATCTTGCGCACGCCGTATTCGATGTTGGCGTGGCTTTCTTCGGTTTTTGTGTGGATGATGTCGGCGTCACCAATGTCGACCATGCGGACCGAGCTATCGAGGTATGTTGCGTCGTCTTCGTGGTCATACGCGCCCGCGTGGCCGAAGCTGAAGAGCGTTGATGCATCACGCACCGCCCGAGGGCCAAAGCGTGCGCCTGATCTCCATTGCGTGCCAAAGTCGAAAGGTGCGCCCATGATGGCGACGTCTGCGTCGATGGCATCCCAATCTTCGACGTATGGGGATTTCCCGAATGTTGAAATGCCGACGAACGGAAGGTTGAGCCTACCCGCGCTATATCCATGGCCTGCCATGTTTTTCCCCTTTGTCGCGACCCGTTCAGGGGTGCAAAAATTCGTTCACGACAGCCTAAAACCTCTTTCCTCAACTTGGCAAGCAACACTGAGACTGGGCGGCGTAAAACTCCTCGCTTGCTTTATTTTTAGGTCAGGTCAAAGATAATTCGGACGACGCAATAGTGAACTTACAGGTGACCCGATGCCCATCGAATACGCTCCTTTTTCGCAGGCTGAATATGACCGACGGATTGCCCTGACACGGGTCGCGATGGTTAAGGCTGGTCTTGACGTTCTCTTTGTCACCGACCCGTCAAATCAGGCTTGGCTCACAGGGTATGACGGCTGGTCGTTTTATGTGCACCAAGGGGTTATTCTGGGGCTGGAAGGCGAACCCATCTGGTGGGGCCGGATGATGGATATGTTCGGCGGGCGGCGGACCTGTTGGATGGGGTTGGAAAACATCATTGGGTACGAAGATTACTATGTCCAATCGACCGTCTACCACCCGATGGAGGATTTGGCCGGACAGTTGAAGAAGCGTGGCTATAGCGCAGGGCGCGTTGGCGTTGAGATGGAGAATTACTACTACTCCGCCAAGGCGCATCAGGTTCTTTGCGCCAATATGCCGGATGCGACGATCTCGGATGCGACGGCGTTGGTGAATTGGCAGCGGCTGATTAAGTCGGACGAGGAAATCGGCTTTATTCGCAAAGCCGCGCGGATATCGGAAAAGGTTGTGACCACTGCCATCGAGCGCGCAGCACCCGGCGTGCGCAAAAACGATTTGGTTGCCGACATTATGCATGCTGGAATTACTGGTGTCGGGGATGATTGGGGGGACTACCCAGCGATCATTCCTTTGACCCCATCGGGGCTTGATGCGACGGCGGCGCATTTGACGTGGGACGGTGCGCCGATGAAATCCGGTGAAGCGACGTTTTTTGAGCTTTCGGGCGTTTATCGCCGTTATCATGCACCGCTCTGCCGGACAGTGTTCCTTGGGACACCCAGCGATGACATGAAGCGGGCTGAGGTCGCTCAGATGGAGGGGCTTGAAGCGGGACTGAATGCAGCGCGGGCAGGGAACCGGACGTGCGACATTGCCAATGCATTTATGGCTGTTCTTGCAAAACACGGGGTCGAACGAGAGGGGCGGATGGGTTATCCGATTGGCCTCAGCTATCCGCCAGATTGGGGCGAGCGGACGGCCTCGATCCGAACCGAAGATGAGACAGTGTTGAAGCCGGGAATGGTGTTCCATTTCATGCCTGCACTGTGGATGGAAAGCTGGGGGTTGGAGACGACCGAAACCATTCTCATCCGCGAAGATGGAGCAGCGGAAACGTTTTGCGACATCGAGCGTAAACTGTTCGTAAAGGAATGATGCGATGAGCAGGCTTCAGGATACGGTTGAGACGTTGGACAAGCTCATCGCTTTTCCGACGATCTCGCCGGATAGCAATTTGGATATGATCGCCTATCTGGCCCAACGGCTTGAGGACGTGGGGGCAAAGGTCGGGCTGAACGCATCGCCTGATGGGCGAAAGGCAAATTTGTTCGCGACGCTTGGCGGGTCTGGTCCAAATGGGATCGTACTATCGGGGCATACGGATGTGGTGCCTGTGGCCGATCAGGATTGGACAAGCGATCCGTTCGGAATGATTGAGCGTGACGGCAATCTGATCGGGCGCGGCACCTGTGACATGAAAGGGTACATCGCGGCGGCGTTAGAGTTTGCGCAGGACTATGCCGCGATGCCTCTAAAGCGCCCTGTCCATTTCGCATTCACCTACGACGAAGAAACCGGCTGTATCGGGGCACAGGCTTTGGCCGAATGGCTGACCGAACAGGGCATAAATCCCGGTTTGGCGATCATTGGCGAACCGACCAGCATGCGGGTGATTGAAGGTCACAAAGGGTGCTGCGAATACACCACCACGTTCAACGGCAAAGCTGGTCACGGGTCTATGCCCGATCATGGGGTGAACGCGGTTGAATATGCAATGCGCTATGGGTCTCGGCTGATGGAGTTGGGCGAAGAACTAAAGGGGCGGGCAGGGCCCGATGCTGCCTTTGATCCGCCTTGGACCACCGTTAATATCGGGCGTGTTGCGGGTGGGGTGGCGCATAATGTGATCCCCGAGGTTTGCACACTTGATTGGGAATTCCGACCTATCCAAGACAGCGATTTTGACTTCGTGAAGTCCGAGATTGCGACCTATGCCGACAAGGTTCTTTTGCCCCGAATGCAAAGGGTCCATCCGGATGCGTTGATCTCAACCGAGACCAAAGGCGAAGTCGTTGGGCTGGAACCTGCGACCGTGAACGAAGCCCGTGACATCACCATGGAACTGACCGGCTGCAATCGGGCAGATGTGGTTCCCTTTGGCACCGAGGCTGGGATATTCAACGCGCTTGGCATGTCGGTTGTTGTTTGCGGGCCGGGGTCGATTGAACAGGCACATAAGGCGGATGAGTTTGTCAGTCTTGAGCAAATGCAATCCTGTATCGATATGCTTGAAGGGCTGAAAACCAAGCTGATCTAGCCAACGATACCATTTCCATAGGTCCACAGGGTTCCGTGGTCAGAAATCCCTTTTAACTGAAATAAATGGTTCGTAGAGTGTCGCGATTTGACGTGACTGGCCCTTTGTTTTGGGGTTTGTAGCGACTGGATTGAAATACGATCAGGGAAGCCGAAATGACCAATACCGTTGTGAATAGCTGGAACGAGTGGGATCCGCTCAAACATGTAATTGTGGGCCGCGCGGATGATTGCCACATCCCGCCAGAAGAACCCGCGCTGGACGCCAAAGTTCCCGAAGACAGCGATATGCGTGGCAAATGGGGGCGTCGTCCTCAGGAAACCATCGATCGTGCGAACGAGCTGTTGGACAATTTTGCCAACCAGTTGAAAGCCCGTGGCATTCGCGTTGACCGCCCGACATCGATTGACCATTCGGTGCCCGTCAGTACCCCTGATTTTCACACCGAAAGCCAGTTTGGCTGCATGCCACCGCGTGACGTGCTGCTGACGGTTGGTTCGGAAATGCTTGAAGCGACCATGTCGTATCGCTGCCGCTGGTTTGAATACCTGAACTATCGTCCCTTGATGCAGCAGTATTTCAACGAAGACCCGAAGTTCCGTCATGAAACCGCGCCAAAGCCGCGACTGACGGATGCGGATTATCATTCAGATTACCTCAGCGAAAAAATTGGCGTGCAAAAGCGTCTGGAATGGACCGCTGACAAGTTCTTTGTCACCACCGAAGAAGAGCCTCTGTTCGATGCCGCCGACGTTCTGCGTTTTGGGCGTGATCTTGTGGTTCAGCACGGCTTTACGACGAACCTTAAGGGTATCGAATGGCTGCGCCGTCACTTCCCCGATCACCGTGTGCATGCGGTGAACTTCCCCGGCGATCCCTATCCGATCCACATCGATGCGACCTTTACACCGCTGCGCCCAGGTCTGATCCTAAACAACCCTCAGCGTCGCTTGCCCGCTGATCAGCGCGACATGTTTGAAAAGAACGGCTGGGAAATCGTTGATAGCGCGCAGCCCGCGCACAACACGCCACCACCGCTGTGCTATTCGTCGACATGGCTGTCGATGAACGTTCTGGTTCTCGATCCGAAAACCGTTTGTGTTGAAAAGTCCGAGGTCTATCAGGCCGAGCAGATGGACAAACTGGGCATGGAAGTTGTCGAGGTTGAAATGCGTGACGCTTATGCGTTTGGCGGTGGTCTTCACTGTTGTACCGCAGACGTCTACCGCGAAGGCACCTGCGAAGATTACTTCCCGCACCTGTCCTAAGTATATCGGCCGGCGCAACAAACTGCGCCGGTCTTTTTCTTTGGTGATCTAGCGCTGAAGAAAATCGAGGCTGTGGCGTGACAGCCGCTCAACCCCGCCTTCTTTGCAAAGCACCGTATGGCCGAAACACATCGCTTGATTGGCGTCGCTGTCCATCAGGATCATGTGCAAGAAAAACGCCTGATTTTCCTGCATGATCAACGGGTTGTTTTCGTAGAACATCGGAAATTCGACCCAAATCGGTTGGAAGATCGCCCCCATGCTGTAGCCGCAAGCGTTAAGCCGGGCGTGATGAAGACCGTGGGCATCAAACACCTTTGCGTGGGCGTCAAACACGTCTCCCATCGGGGCACTGGGGCGGATGGCGTCTTCGCACGCCTCTAAGGCTTCAACAGCCGCGACGTGCATTTTGCGCTGCCATTCGGTTGGTTCGCCTATGACGATCGTGCGCATCATAGCCGCGTGGTAGCGCATGAAGCTGCCGGACCATTCCAAGGTTAATTGATCGGATGAACTAAGGTTACGTTTGCCAGCATAAGACCTGCACATCAAAGCGCCGTCGCCTGAACCGAGGATGAATTCGTTTCCGGCGTATTCTCCCCCACCTTCAAACACGGCCCCTTGCATCGCGGCGAGGATATCGCCTTCGAAAGCCCCTTCGCTGGTCGTTTCAAGCGCCGCATCCAATGCGTCGTCAGATAGCCGTGCGGCAGTGCGGATACAGTCGATTTCAGCATCGGATTTGACGCGTCGAAGCGCTGGCAGAATGTCAGAGCCATCCTTCAGCCCAGGCAGCTTTTCAGCAACCATTTGCCCATTGAAATGCGTCAGCCCAGCGGTTTTCGTTTCCCACGCGAGCGAGGATTTATCGACGCCCATGCGATCCAGCAGAGCAACCAGATCATTGGCAGGGTTCACGCCTTCCACATCTTTCCAGATGTGGATTTGATCATCGGTCAGGATGGAAGTGAAAAGCGCCTGTCGCCAATCTGGTGCGCGGGTCAAAAGATGAAGATCGCCGTCCGCTGTCAGAACCATGCACTGGAACATTGCAAAGCCGAAGGTATCGTAACCACAAAGCCAGTAATGGCTTTCAGGCGAAAACATCAAAAGCGCGTCATGGCCTTGGGTCGCAATGGCCGCGGCAGCACGCTTTTGACGGTCTTGATATTCGGATAGGGAAAAGTGGCGTGGCATGGCGATCCTCTCTGACTGGTGACCAGCCAAACCGGATAGCGCTTATAGTTCTAGTCTTAAAACGACCTATAAAGCCGGTTTCCAAATTTCCAAGAAAATGGCGATCCCGGGAGGACTCGAACCCCCAACCCCCTGATTAGAAGTCAGGTGCTCTATCCAGTTGAGCTACGGGACCGGTGGTGTCCTTTTCGGACAAGTCTACGTGCAATTCAAGCGCTACGTCGAAATTAGTGTGTCCAAGGACCGCGGCGGTTGGTAGCGAAGTTTTCGCCGTAACCACCGTTACGGATATTTGGTTTGCGCGAATGGGGGTCAAAGACCTGCGCTTCGATGCCATTGTCCTGAGTGTACTCGACGGCGGCTTCCTTGCTTTCGAATTTCAGCTTCACTTGGGTTTGCGTATCCGACGACGACGTCCAACCCATCAACGGATCTATTTCGCGGGTTGACGCAGGGGCGAATTCAAGAACCCAGACCTTGGTTTTTCCCATACCGGACTGCATGGCGTTACGAGCGGGCTGATAGATTCGTGCTTGCATTGGTCTCTCCGAAATTCACCCGACTTATCGTCAAAAATGGGGTGTGGTGCAAGGTGACAAAAGAGATCAGGGTTGAATCCCGTGGGGATTGGAACAAATATGGAACAACCTGATCAGTGAGTCCCGTAAATGCCCCACGCCCACAACGATAAATCCGCTGCTTTGATGCATGCCGCTGCTGAAGATGTTGCTAATCGTCCAAAGCTTGAGGGCGGAAAACGATTTGTCATGCACACCGAGTTTGAACCGGCGGGGGATCAGCCTACGGCTATTGTTGAGCTTAGCGGCGGGATAAATGACGGCGAGCAGGATCAGGTTCTGCTGGGGGCGACTGGCACGGGTAAGACCTTTACAATGGCTAAGGTGATCGAAGAAACCCAGCGGCCCGCGATTATCCTAGCCCCGAACAAGACCCTCGCGGCGCAGTTGTTTGGTGAGTTCAAAGGCTTCTTTCCGGATAACTCGGTCGAGTATTTCGTCAGCTTCTATGACTACTACCAGCCCGAGGCCTATGTTGCGCGCTCGGATACATACATCGAAAAAGAAAGCCAGATTAACGAGCAAATCGACCGGATGCGCCACTCGGCGACGCGGGCGTTGCTGGAACGGGATGATGTGATCATCGTGGCGTCGGTGTCCTGCATTTACGGCATCGGGTCGGTCGAAACTTACGGGGCGATGACGCTGGATCTGATTGCTGGCAAAGAATACGACCAGCGCGCTGTGATTGCTGATCTTGTGGCACAGCAGTACCGCCGCAATGATCAAGCTTTTCAGCGTGGGTCATTCAGGGTTCGCGGTGATGTTTTAGAGATTTTTCCTGCACACCTTGAAGATCGCGCTTGGCGGTTGTCGTTCTTTGGCGAAGAGCTTGAAAAGATTACTGAATTTGACCCCCTGACCGGCGAAAGGACCGACACGTTTGATCGGATCAGGGTCTATGCGAATTCCCACTACGTGACGCCCAAGCCAACGATGCAACAGGCGATGATCGAGATTAAAAAGGAACTGAAGCTACGGCTTAACCAGTTGGTAGACGAAGGAAAACTGCTGGAAGCGCAACGGCTTGAGCAGCGATGCAACTTTGATCTTGAGATGCTCGAGGCGACCGGTGTTTGCAACGGGATTGAGAATTATTCGCGCTATCTGACAGGCCGTGCACCGGGTGAACCACCCCCCACATTGTTTGAATTCATCCCCGACAACGCGATCGTATTTGCGGATGAAAGCCATGTTTCGGTGCCCCAGATAGGGGGGATGTACAAAGGCGATTACCGGCGGAAATTCACACTGGCCGAGCATGGTTTCCGCCTGCCTAGCTGTATGGATAACCGCCCGCTGAAGTTCGAAGAATGGGACGCGATGCGGCCTCAGTCGATCTTCGTTTCCGCGACGCCTCAGTCATGGGAGCTTGAGCAATCGGGCGGTGTTTTCACCGAACAGGTGATCCGCCCGACGGGGCTTCTTGATCCTCAGGTGGAAATCAGGCCGGTTGAAATGCAGGTGGACGATTTGCTGGACGAGGTTCGCAAAGTCGCCGCTGATGGGTATCGCACTCTGGTCACGACGTTGACCAAGCGGATGGCCGAAGATTTGACCGAATATATGCATGAACAGGGGATTAAGGTCCGCTACATGCATTCGGACATCGATACGTTGGAGCGGATCGAAATCCTTCGCGACCTGCGGCTGGGGGCGTTTGACGTGCTGATCGGGATCAATCTGCTGCGCGAGGGTCTCGATATCCCCGAATGCGGGTTGGTGGCGATTTTGGACGCGGATAAGGAAGGTTTCTTGCGGTCCGAGACGTCGTTGGTGCAAACCATCGGTCGCGCGGCGCGAAACGCCGAAGGGCGCGTGATCATGTACGCCGACCGCATCACGGGGTCGATGGAGCGGGCGTTGGCCGAAACGGATCGACGGCGCGAAAAGCAGATGGCTTACAACGTTGAACACGGGATCACTCCGTCGACTGTGAAAAAGAACGTCGAGGATGTTCTGGCCGGTCTCTATAAAGGTGATGCGGATATGAACCGCGTCACGGCCAAGATCGACAAGCCTTTGCATGGCGGCAATCTGGAAAAGGTTCTCGAAGGCATGCGCGCCGATATGCGCAAAGCTGCCGAGAACCTGGAGTTCGAAGAAGCCGCGCGTTTGCGGGATGAAGTGAAGCGTCTTGAGGCTGTGGATTTGGCCGTGGCGGACGACCCGTTCGCGCGGCAGGCAGCGGTTGAGGCGGCCTCGGAAGGAGCCGCGAAAGGGCGCGGTCGGAGCTCGGCTGGGAGAGCCGGGCAGAGAGGTGGGAATGTTAGGAGACGGGGGAGGTGAGTTAGCCCATTGAAACCTGTGATTAGTGTCAAAATGCACATTCTAATTTGGGTGAGCACTTCGCTATTCTGCGCGATCGTTTGGACCTATTTTGCCTATTCAAACACTTCATGTTGTACCATTGAGACGGATTTTAGGAACTTCCATTTTGCCGTGATACTTTTGCATACTACGTTTCAACTCGTTGCTCTTTTTCCACTTATGGTAATTCTGGTTCTAATTGGGCGGGCATTTTCACAAAGAAATAGAACGATTTCAACGTATTTGGCGATGGTTGGTGTGGTCTATTTGCTTTGTGAAATCGCACTCCACTTTTTGGATATCGGGTCAAACAGTGTCACTTTTGCAAGTTTTGTTAATTGGTACGGTCCAAGATTGATATTCGTGTTCACTTTGGCGTTTGCTTATATGTTACGAGGCGCCAGATCATTCAAAAACCCAAAATAGTATCAATGAAAGAGTCAGCCCGTAGGGTGGGCAATTCTGCCCACCATCCCTAAAAACACACTCCGTCGTTGCCGGCACAAGGTGGGCAAAAGTTGCCCACCCTACGTGCGAAAGCCGTGGTTCCATTCGGGACTTAACCGTCCTGATCGGATATCGCGGTGGATAGACGAATACGGCCAATCGGCGGGCTTTGTGACCAATCCGTGTTTGACAGGGTTGCCCAAACAATACGCCACATGCGCTTTGTAATCGACCTCATCGCGGATCGTGTGTTCCCAAAATCGTCTTTGCCAAATACCGGTTTCGCGCTTGGCAATCTTACTGTTGCTGCGGGGCAGATGAAGCCCTACGGAACGTGAAAATCTATGCTTTATCTTGCGCCATCGCTCAGAATAATCACTGTCTCCGTCGGGCAGCGTCCAAACAGCATGAATATGGTCAGGCAAAACAACCATTGCGTCGCAGACCAATGGATGGCGGACCATGGTGCGCGCGTATGCCTTTCTAAGGTCGTCAATGTAATCTGTTAACATTTGTGACTGCCGGTCTGCCAATGCGACCGTAAAGAAATAGCTGGCCGAGGGAATGCGTAGGCGTCGGTAGTTAGGCATCGCCTAAGAATACGGGGCATATGGTTATTAATTTGCAAACATTTGGGAATGGTGGGCAAAAGTTGCCCACCCTACACTATTGGAATATCTTTGCCAAAATTGGACTCTTTTACGCTATCCTTTCCCCAAGGGAGGCGCTTCATGTCCGACTTCAAACCCAAAGCCTACGTTAAAACCAACTGCCCTTATTCCTTCAAGTTCCGCCTGTTCGCAGTTGAGGCTGGGTTGGCGGATCAGATCGAGTTCGTCGAACTCGACGTCGATGCGATGTCTCACGCAAAAGACAAAATGGACCTACGCGACCGTGTCGGGCGGGCGCATACTTTTCCCATCGTGGAAGTCTAGGAGGGAGAGTTTTTAGAGGATTCAGACGCCCTCATCACCCATTTCGCCAAGCATCATGACATCGACGACAGTCAGATGGCGGCATTGAACTTTTACCGCAACGGATTGTTCCCGACGTTTTTGGAAATGTTCCATATCCTCGCTATGCCGCTTGGGTGGATCGCGCGGATGGGGCGTAAAGTTAAGGCGTTCAGGTAGAGGGCTTTGCACCCCGCAAAAAAGAGGGTGGGCTGACGATCGCCAACCCACCCCTAGGTACGGGAAAATTGTAATTACATTCACGAATGATTGATTAGCGGATAACGTGAACCGCGCATTTGGCGTGGCGGACAACGTGTTGCGCCGTTGAGCCGAGGAAATAATCGCTCATACCAGGACGGTGCGATGCGATGATGATCAGATCACTGCCGCTTTCGTTGGCATAATCGACGATCGACGCGCCTGAATGTCCGGTGATGACAGCCGATTGTCCGCCAGAGATAGAGGAGGCCCGTTCTGCAAGCTCATCCTTCAGACCTTTTAGGCTGTTTTCAATGTAGCCTTCGGGCAGATAGGTCATCGCGTAGTTCGGAACGTGCTCCATCACGTGAAGCAGGGTAACTTGCCCAGTATCGTCCGAGAGGTACTTAGCGATTTCAATGGCTTGTTCGGAATCCCGGCCTTCGTCAAAGGAAATCGGGACAAGGATGTTCTTATACATGGCATAGTCCTTTCAGTTGAAAGAAGTATGCCTATGTTCACGTAAACATGCCTTGATTTAGGTCATATCGTTCTAGTTCCCAAAGACTGCGGCAACGTCGTACATTACGGGCTCAAAGCTGCGGCAAAGTGCGTTAAGCTGACGGTTCCGTTCTCGCATTTCATCAGAGCGCAGCATCGCCTGAAAGTCTTCGCGTTTTTCCCATTGCGAATAATTAGCAATGCGCGTTTGGGCGTCGTTTACATGAAGACCTGCCGCGATAAATCCGGGTTGTTTTGAGATGAACGCGTCATAGGCGTCTGTCAAAGCATCAAGAAGGTCCTGACAGGTGCCGGGGGTCATTTCAAACGTGGTCACCACGGTTTGGCATGGGGACGGGTGGGTGATGTGGGGCATCCTGATCTCCTTGATTATGAGACCAGCGTAACACAGGAAACGCGCTTGCGAAGGGGTTAGTGCGAAAGAAGCGTCATGATTTCTTCGTAGAGGTCTTCAATCTCCTCAGCCGCTTTCTTGGCCCGAGGCATCTCGGCCATCGCTGTCCGGGATCAGCGCTTATGGGTCCAAATAGGTTAATTTGATAAGAGAGTGT
>CAYZAY010000024.1:0-30541 GCA_964476515.1 uncultured Rhodobacterales bacterium | reverse complement strand
CTGTGTTTTTTGACCGTTTCAGCAACCCAATCAGGCATGGCGTGCTTGGGTTCGCCAATGGTCATATGGATCACGTCCCCACCGGGTTGGTGGTGATCCAATAGCGCGCGCAAACGCGGGAACGCATAAGCCGGAAGGTTCGAAAACCGCTCGGGAAACATATTCATACTGCCTCAAGGTCGGGATCATTAACGCCCCGTTTGGAATGAGAATAGCGAGGGGCGAGCGGTTCGTAAAGAAAATCAATGGGGTAGGGGACAGGAAAGTAAGGGGTGTGGTTTTGTGTAGGGTGGGTTTTCAACCCACCGCTTGACGTTGGTAACTACTCGACGACAATCACGCCTCCACGCAAAGTGCGGACATTTAGCCTTTGGCGGAATACCTGACCTTGCTGATAATAGTGTAGCGGCTAGGCTGGTCGAAATTTTGAAGGGCTATTGATGCTAACCTATTCCGGCCTACGTTATCGCTAGATCACCAATGAATTCATCCAAGGTTGCATGTACGGCGTGATCCTTGCCGTTCAAGCATTGGTCTTCATCGAAAAAGGCGTTCCTGACTGGCAGTTGGGCTATTTCATAGGAACAATGGGACTGGTCGCTGCGGTACTTGAAGTGCCCTTTGGCGCTTTGGCTGACCGGATTGGCCGGATCAAAACCTATCGGATCGCCGTCTTTGTATTAATCCTGTCGGGCGCTGCGTTTCTTTGGGCAACCCACTGGATTGTGTTGTTTATCGGTGTCTTTGGCTTCGGAGCGGCCAAGGCGTTGGAAAGCGGCACCTATTCGGCTTGGTACGTTGAGCGGCTGAACGAAAACGGATGGGGCGATAAAACCGAGAAACTGACGGGTCAATTGCAGGCTACCGTGGCGTTCGGCCTGATGATCGGGGCCATCGGGGGCGGGTATCTTCCCGATATTGCAGGCGAGCGGTTCGGCTATTCGGGAACCGAGTGGAACCTGATCGCGTTTTTTCTTTTGGCAATAATTCATCTGCTGGTGACCTATCCCGTTTTCGGCACCAAGCCAGAGGCACCTCATAAACACGAGGCAATGAGTTTTGTTGCGGCATTTAGGGAAAGACTAAAAAATAGGGCGATTCAAGAGGTCTTGTTACTGGGATGTCTGGTTGGTTTCCTGATGGCACCCATAGAAACATATTGGCAGCCCAGATACGTCGAAATCGTTCCAGACACGGTTTGCAGCAGTTTTGGCTGGATCACGTTTGGCTATTTCGCAATGGCCATTATTGGACCTATTTTGATTGGGATCGTCGCTGAAAAGTTCAATCTGACAGCCCGATGGCAAGTCAGGGTGGTTCCGGTCATTGCAGCAATTTCGGTTGTGGTTCTCGGTCTGGCCCAAACCCAAGGCACGTTCCTGTCGGGCTACTTTGGCTTTATGCTGTTCTTTTCGATGGCCGGTCCGGCTGTGTTCACGATGTTGAACGATGCAAGCTCGGATCAGGTTCGGGCGACTATGCAGAGCGTTTCCAGCCTGACATTTACCCTTGGCGGCACGCTGGCTGCATTCGGTTTGCCTGTTGTGGTGCGCACAATTGGTATCTCAGACACATGGGTCCTGACGGCATCGGTATGTGGTGCGCTTCTGACACTATTTGCAATCATCAACGGCAGAAGGGACAGAAACCCAGAGGCAAGTTTCTGATAGGTTAGAGAGTAGGGGGTGTGGTCTCTTGTGTAGAGTGGGTTTTCAACCCACCTGTGCTCGTTGTTAACCTATAGGCGACCCCCTGCGTCCGATCCTCTGGGTGGGTGCAAAGCGCCCTCCCCGTGGGGGAAGGTCGGGCGCGTCCATGCCAAGCGCGGACAAAGGGTCATGCAGAGATAGGTTTGGTGGGTTGAAAACCCACCCTACGGCTGGTCGGCGAACCGAACCCAGATCATGTACAAGTGTCGTCCCCGCGAAAGCGGGGATCTCGTTAGGCGATCCGCGAAGCCTCGAGAGATCCCGGATCAAGTCCGGGATGACAACCTCACCCCAACGCCTCCTCGGCCGCCTTTCCAACCCGTAGCAACTTTTCTTCTCCAAACGGTTTTCCCATCAGAGTAATCCCGCAACTCGGAACGCCGGTCGGCAAAGTCAAAGCGCACAGCCCCATCATATTGCCGACGCGGGTGTTGGTCAGTGCCCGCAGGTTGGCTTCTTTGTAATAATCGCCATGCTCCATTAGTCGCTCAAGGTTGGCGGGTAGGGTCGGTGTCGTTGGGCATAGCACTGCGTCATAGCCAGCAACGGCAGCGTTCCATTCGGCCTTGATCTCTTCCAGCGTTTGCCAGGCTTTGATGTAGTCCACCGCCGACACATCCTTGCCTCCACGGAAGCGCGCAAGAATTTCGCTGAACATCAGCTCGGGATTGGGCTCGATCACATCGCGCCAAGTTGCATAAGCCTCGGTCGGGTAGACAATTGGGGCTAACGCCAAAGCTTCCTCAAGACGAGGCATTTCGATGGCGACGATCTCGGCCCCTGCCGCTTGAAAACGCTCGCAGGCTGATTGATAGGATGAAGCGATTGCGTGGCTCAGCTCGTGCCGGACTGATGTCCGAAGGCTGGCGAAGCGCACGCCTTTCAGGGACGCACCGCGTAGGTCGATGGGTTTGCTCCCCTCCATCGCCGACATCAACAGTGCGGCATCTTCGACCGTATGTGTCAGCGGTCCGACGGTATCAAAACGCGGGCACAGGGCGACGGATCCTTTGACAGAAAGCCGACCCAGGGTGGTTTTCAGGCCGACCAGATCGTTCCACGCCGCTGGCACGCGCACCGATCCGCCTGTATCTGATCCGATAGCCGCCGGTGCCAGACCAAAGGCCACCGATCCAGCCGCGCCAGACGAAGACCCGCCCGCAACCGCGCCGTGGTCGTTTACACATGGGGTCGTTGCCGTGATGGGATTATACCCAAGCCCCGAAAACGCCAGTTCGCTCATGTGGGTTTTGCCAAGGCAGACGAGACCCGCCATCGTCGCATTGCGTAGAACTTCCGCGTCTTCTGTTGGAACACGATCCTTTAGCAATGCGCTTCCCGCTTCGGTGGCTATTCCGGCGGTGTCAAACAGGTCTTTCCATGAAATCGGCACGCCATCCAGCACGCCCAACCGTTGCCCTGCCTTGGCGCGGGCACTTGCCGCCTTGGCCTCGGCCATTGCCCGATCACGGGTCAGTCGCGCGTAAATGCGATCGCCGAACTCATGCGTCTCTGCAGCGTCCAGAAACGCCTCTGCAAGATCAACCGGATCGAGATGTCCGTTGCCAATCTCGCGTCCCAATTCTGCCAAGCTGTTGCCGTGCCAATGCATGTCTGCCTCCGTTACGTTTCGAAACGACGGTAGCGGCACCGTAGCGCATGGACAATCCCGTGATTTCCCCATATCTAGGATCATGGATTTTGACAGCGATATTGTGATTGTTGGCGGCGGTCTGAATGGCCCTGCACTGGCGTTGGCACTGGCCCAAACAGGGCGGAGTGTTACGGTTCTTGATGCCCAATCCCGACCCACGCTGGAAGGCGCCGAGTTCGACGGTCGCGGTTATGCGCTGGCGCTCGCGTCTCAGCGTTTGCTGAAAGCGATAGATGTATGGCCCGTGGTTGCGGATCATTCGCAGCCGATGCTTGATATCAAGGTTTCAGACGGTCGCGCAGGCGAAGGCCCCAGCCCGTTCTTCCTACATTTCGATCACCGCGAAATCGAAGAAGGCCCGATGGGGTATATGGTCGAAGACCGTTACCTACGCCGTGCTTTGCTTGAGGCGATGGACGCCGAAACGCTGATTACACAACGCTATGAAACGATGGTGACAGGGCAAGAGATTGACGCTCAGGGTGCAAGACTGACCCTAGCTGACAGAACTACAGCCACGGCCCGTTTGCTGGTTGGTGCCGATGGCCGCACAAGCGGAACCGCTAAACGTGCTGGCATCGGGCGTACCGGATGGGGCTACGGGCAAACCGCGCTCGTGGCCGCGATCAACCACGAACTGCCGCACAAAGGCGTTGCACATCAGTTCTTCATGCCCCCCGGTCCTCTGGCGATCCTGCCACTGCCAGGCAACCAATCGTCAATCGTTTGGAGCGAAACCGACGAACGCGCCCGCGAAATTCAGGCGCTGGATGATGAGGCCTATCTTGACGTGCTGCGCCCTCGGTTTGGTGACTTTCTGGGCGATATCTCGCTGGCCGGAAAGCGGTTCACCTATCCGCTGAACCTGACGCTGGCGAATTCGTTTATTGGCGACCGTCTGGCCCTGATCGGAGATGCCGCCCACGGGATGCACCCGATCGCGGGGCAGGGGCTGAACGCAGGCCTGCGCGATGTGGGTGCTTTGGCCGAAGTAGTTGCCGAGGCCGCCCGTCGGGGCGAAGATTTCGCCAGCCCGTTGGTGCTGCAACGCTACCAGCAGTGGCGGCGTTTCGACACCGCCACGCTGGCGGTCGCCACGGACGGGTTCAACAAGCTGTTTTCCAACGACAATCCTATCCTGCGCGCTGGGCGGGATATCGGCATGGGTATCGTCAACGCGATGCCGGGCTTGCGCAGAAATTTCATCCGAGAGGCTGCAGGTCTGACCGGCGATTTGCCCAAGTTGTTGAAAGGTCAGGCGCTTTAATATGTCATCCCCGCGTAAGCGGGGACCGATATCAACCTAGCGCCTTGCCTATCGAGGTCCCCGCCTTCGCGGGGATGACAGGCGCAACACCGAACGGTCGGGCTACCCCTCTTTAACCCTTCCCCCGCGCATTCTCAATCGTCGACAAAAAGTGGCTCCGTGCCTTTTCGGGGTGAAATCCGCAAAGGCCACCGAGACCCCCACAGACCACCCAGAGGGTGCAGGGGATGCCTTGCGCTCGGTGAGGACACTTCGCCAACAGGCGGGCCCGCCACATTCCACCTTAGGTTTAGCTGGATACATGCCCTGATTGGAGATACCCTGCCGGAGATTGGCTCCGAGTGGGGTGGTTGTAGTGTGCTCTACTCTTGGTCCCAGCGCGGAATCAAGCCGAAGGCACCGCGCGAGCGCCGACCCGCCCCGATGGGGCGGCGCTTTTGCGACCGTATCCACAGAACAATCCGCTCACTGGTTTGGAGAGATAAATTGCCCCACGACGGACTTCCGATGCCACCCCGCGGGTCGGCGCTCTCGCTTGTCATGTTGTCATCCCCGCGCAAGCGGGGATTTCATTCAACACGGCGCTAGGTGGTTGTCGGTCCCCGCTTGCGCGGGGATGACAGGGGTTTGTAGTCCGCCCCGAACTTGATCCGGGGTCCAGAGACGTCAATAACCTGTCGAGGTCCCGGATCAGGTCCGGGACGGGTAGGAATTGCCGTAGGGTGGGTTTTCAACCCACCATCACTGACCCTCAACCAAAGCCGTCAAAATCGCGACCGCCTCGGGCGCATCCCAATGCGCATCCCCCGTCAGCCGTGCAATCTCACGCGCGTTCTTATCCAGTACCACCGTCACCGGCAGACCCAGCACCGCCATATCCCGAGCGAGTGCCTGTTTCGGGTCGAGGTGTTTGGGCAGGTTCTCAACCCCGATCTCGTCAAAGAACTTGTCTATCGCAGGCACCGGATTGCGCCCCGTGGCAATCGTCACCACGTCCAACCCCTTGCCCTCAAACGCAATATCCAAAGCCTCCAGTGTCGGCATCTCTTTCCGGCAGGGCGCACACCATGTCGCCCAGAAATTCACCACCGTATACTGCCCCTTGAACGCCTCAAAGTTCATCGGCTGACCGTCCTCCCCCACGAACGCCGTATCGACGAACGCTTTCGGGGCCGAGAAGTTCAGCTTTTTCATGTCCCCTTCGCGCATCGCCTCAAGTGCGGAAAATTCCGCCTGCGGCTCATTGTCAAAGAAAGTCAGGCCAACGAAAATTGCACCTGCTGCAATGACGATATAAAGGAGCGTCTTGAGACTGAATTTCATATTTCCTCCTAAGGGCAGCCAGATGACTGACAAATCTTCAAACGCGATGTGGGGCGGACGTTTTGCCGCCGGACCTGACGCGATCATGGAAGCTATTAACGCATCAATCGGATTCGACAAGCGTTTGGCATCTCAGGACATCGCCGGATCACGCGCCCATGCCGCCATGTTGGCCGCACAGGGTATCATTACGGATAGTGACGCAAGCGCGATCCGTGAAGGGTTGCTCACGGTGTTGTCAGAGATCGAGAACGGTGAGTTCCAGTTTTCGACCGCGTTGGAAGACATCCACATGAACGTCGAAGCGCGTTTGAAAGAAGTGATTGGCGAACCTGCGGGGCGTTTGCACACGGGTCGGTCGCGGAACGATCAGGTGGCGACGGATTTCAAACTTTGGGTGCGGGATCAGTTGGACGCGGCCGAAGGTGCGCTTGCTGCACTGATCCACGCCCTGCTAGCGCAAGCCGAAGCTGGCGCTGACTGGGTGATGCCGGGCTTTACCCATATGCAGACCGCCCAGCCGGTAACTTGGGGCCATCACATGATGGCCTATGTCGAGATGTTTGGGCGAGACCTGTCGCGGGTTCGCGATGCGCGCGCACGGATGAACGAATCGCCCCTTGGTGCTGCAGCTTTGGCGGGGACGTCGTTCCCGATTGACCGTCACATGGCCGCCGAGGCTCTGGGCTTTGACCGTCCGTCGGCGAACTCGCTGGATGCGGTTTCGGATCGTGATTTTGCGTTGGAGTTCCTGAGCGTGGCCTCGATCTGTGCCATGCACCTGAGCCGTTTCGCCGAAGAGCTTGTGATCTGGTCCTCGGCCCAATTCCGGTTTGTGACATTGAGCGACCGGTTCTCAACCGGCTCGTCGATCATGCCGCAAAAGAAGAACCCTGACGCAGCCGAATTGATCCGCGCCAAGATCGGGCGGATTTTCGGAGCGAATGTCGCGTTGATGACCGTAATGAAGGGGCTACCGCTGGCCTATTCCAAGGACATGCAGGAAGACAAGGAACAGGTCTTTGACGCAGCCGACAACTGGATGCTGGCACTGGCGGCGATGGAGGGCATGGTGAAAGACATGTCCGCAAACGTCGAAAGCCTTGAGGCCGCCGCAGGCAGCGGGTTCTCGACCGCGACCGATCTGGCCGATTGGCTGGTGCGCGCGCTGAATATGCCGTTCCGTGACGCCCACCACGTGACCGGAGCCTTGGTCGCGATGGCGGAAAGTCGCGGATGTGACCTGCCGGATCTGACATTGGATGACATGCAATCTGTTCATAGTAACATCACCGAGGACGTCTTTGGCGTTCTTGGAGTCCATAATTCCGTGGCCTCGCGTGTGAGTTACGGTGGCACAGCGCCTGTTGAGGTGCGCAAGCAAGTCGCCCGTTGGAAGGATTTGTTGGGATGAAACGGATAGCAGCGGTTTTGGCTTTGGGGGTACTTGTGTCCTGTGGGGCAGATGGAGAGCCTATCGCGCCAAAGCTGAGCGCCAATCATACCATTGGTATGAATTCTGAATCCGGAGCGTTTAATCGCAGCTCGATTACCTTGTTTTTTGGCGGGGGTGGCGAATAGTCACCGCCCGTTTTGCGCTGTTGGAGCGGATGCCTCCGGCGGGGAATATTTTTTGGACAAAAGATGATGAGGGTTTGATTGATCCCAGGGCTTTGCTATGAGGCCTCGACATGTGTTGAGGACCCTTGATGGATCATTTCATTTATCGCGACGGTGAATTGTTTGCCGAAGATGTTTCGGTTGCTGAGATTGCAGCCGAGGTTGGCACGCCATTTTACCTCTATTCAACGGCAACGCTTGAGCGGCATTTCAAGCTGTTTGATGATGCGTTGGACGGGGTTGACCATCTTGTGTGCTACGCGATGAAGGCGGCCAGCAATCAGGCGATCCTCAAGACTTTGGCCAAGCTGGGCGCTGGCATGGATGTGGTTTCGGGCGGCGAATATGCGCGGGCCAAAGCGGCGGGTGTGCCGGGTGAGCGGATTGTGTTTTCCGGTGTTGGTAAGACCGAAGCCGAAATTGAAACAGCGCTTGTAGGCGGTATCCGACAGTTCAACGTTGAGAGCGAGCCCGAGATGGAAACGATCAACGCGGTTGCTGTTCGCTTGGGCGTGGTTGCGCCAATTACTATTCGTGTGAACCCCGATGTGGACGCTAAAACCCATGCCAAGATTGCGACCGGCAAATCGGAAAACAAATTCGGTATCCCGATCAGCCGCGCGCGTGACGTTTATGCCCACGCCGCCAGTCTGAAAGGTCTGAAGATCGTTGGGATTGATGTGCATATCGGTAGCCAGCTAACTCAGCTGGAACCGTTCCAACTGGCCTATCAAAAGGTGGCAGAGCTGACCGAAAGCCTGCGTGCTGACGGGCATGAGATTACCCGTTTGGATTTGGGCGGTGGCTTGGGCATCCCTTATATCCGCTCGAACGATGCGCCGCCTTTGCCGGTGGAATATGGGCAAATGATCAAGGATACGCTTGGTCATTTGGGATGCGAGATTGAAATTGAACCAGGTCGTTTGATTGCAGGTAATGCCGGCATCATGGTCAGCAAAGTCATCTACGTGAAAGAAGGTGAAGATCGCCAGTTCATGATTGTCGATGCGGCGATGAATGATCTGATCCGTCCGGCCATGTACGAAGCCCATCACGATATTGTCCCCGTTGCCGAAGCGCAGGCGGGTGTTGAGCAGGTCGCCTATGACATTGTCGGGCCGGTCTGTGAAAGCGGTGACACCTTTGCGAAATCGCGCGTTATGCCCCCTGTTCAGGCTGGCGACATGATCGCGTTCCGATCTGCCGGGGCCTATGGCGCTGTGATGTCGAGCGAATATAACTCGCGTCCGTTGATCCCCGAAGTGTTGGTTCGTGACGGAAGTTTTGCTGTGATCCGCCGCCGTCCAACCGTCGAAGAAATGATCGACCGCGATGACGTTCCGGATTGGCTTGAGTAGCGATTAGCCGTTCAGAAGGTCGTTAACGAATTCGTCCAGTCGGACAATCAGGTCAGCGGCTTCAAGGTCGACCCAAGCGCGCCATGAGTTGACGCTATCTACAAAAGCTTCAAGCGCAGGGGCTGCGAAGGGCAACACGCGGGCAAGGTTTTCGTGCGTGATATAAACAGCGATCACCAGAAGCCCTAGGAATACCATGACCGTAAAACCGGTCCGGAAGCCCGCACCGCGCCGCTTTTTCTTGTGTAGATATTCTAGATCGATTGCCTTTTGGGTCCGAGTGGTTTCCGGATCAGGCGAGAGGCTTGAATTGATTGCATCGACATCGGGCAACACGCGTTTGCGGCTGTCGCGGGCTTCGGCAAACGGGTTGTTTGCTTCGATCCCACGAATCCGCGCCATGCGTTCGCGCGTTTCACGGGCGCGGCGATCAGCATCGGTTTCTTCCGGCTCTTCGGGGTCGGGATCTATTGCAAAAGGATGTTCTGCATTTTCTTCGATGGTAGCTTCGACTTCATCCTCAAAGCTGTCGTCGACCGAAGAAAGTTCTTCAAAGTCCTGCGCGCGGGCGCGGCGTTCGATTTCGGCTTCTTCCTGAAGGATTTCCGAGACTTCCGGTGGAATGGGTTGGCGTTCGAACGACGTGTCTTGCTCTGCTTCAGCAGGGCCTTGGAACCACGTGTTGCCGCAATCTGAGCATTGCACATCCCGACCGGCTTCCGGAATCACGTTATCCGGAACTTCATATTGCGCATCGCAATTCGGACAAATCAGTCGCATCGTGTGTCTATCTGTGCCTGTCGCTTTGGAAGCATTAGTTATTATTGTTGCATTGCTACTATATGAGGTAAAGATTCCGGTACAAACAATAAACTTGACGTAACCGAAAATCATGCGATTTCTTTTGGAATGTGACGCTGGTTGACGTCAAAATATGGGGCGCACAAAGTGATCGAATTCAACGGAGCAGGGTATTCCTATGGTGATCAGGCGCTTTTTCGTCAGGTCGACTTGGAAATGGCTCAGGGGTCTTTCCATTTTTTGACCGGCCCGTCCGGTGTTGGAAAATCGACGTTTCTAAAGCTTTGCTACGGAGAATTGCGCCCGACCGAGGGCCAAACAACCTTATTCGGCAGGGATCTTGGGTCGCTCAATCGTGATGAATTGGCCGGTGCGCGTCAAAAAATCGGAGTGGTTCATCAGGATTGCCAGTTTCTGGACCATCTTTCGATTGAGGAAAACATTGGCCTTCCGTTAGCCGTATCGGGGCCGGACGGCTTGAAAGATCAGGCGAACTTGCAAGAGTTGATCGGTTGGGTTGGTTTGTCCCATCGGGCCAATGCCCTGCCGCCCGAACTTTCAGGGGGAGAACGCCAGCGCGCAGCGCTAGCCCGCGCCGTCATTATGTCACCAGATATTATTCTTGCAGACGAACCCACCGGGAACGTCGATTGGGAGATGTCGCAAAAGCTGCTGACCTTGTTGGTAGAGCTTAATCGCATGGGTAAAACGATCCTGATAGCGACACATGATCTGGCGTTGATCCGCGCTGCGAAAACACAAGTTCAGGCGCGGGTGCTACGGATTTCTGATCGGCGCATTCAATCGGCGGGGGTGGATCTCTGATGTCGATTGCTGCTGATATTGTTGCAATGTTCACGCGTGACCGCCAGTCAGACCGTGTTGTTCCAAAGGCGGGGTACACGGCGACTTTGACGGTCTTCACGTCGGCTGCGATGGCGTTTCTAACGGTGTTTGCGCTGGCGCTGTCGATGGCATCTGGCCGGTTGGCGGATCGGTGGGGCGAAGATTTGGCCAAAAGCGTTACCGTTCGAATTTCTGCGCCAACTGATCAGATTTCTACCCAGACGGCGGCCACGTTGCGCGTGCTTGAAACCACGACCGGAGTGGTGTCCGCCCGAGTGCTAACGGACGCTGAGCAAAAAGAATTACTATCGCCATGGTTCGGGCCCGAAGTACCGATAGCGGATTTGCCCATCCCACGGCTGATCGAGGTGATTGAAGCGGACGCTGGATTTGACGCAGCCGGATTGCGATTGCGTTTGCAGGTCGAAGCGCCCGGGGCAGTGTTGGACGATCACACGCGGTGGAAAAAGCCGCTGACGGTTGCGGCAGGGCGCCTTAGGTTGCTGGGGGTCGCATCTATTGCGCTGATAGCAGGCGCGACGGCTGCGATGATCACGCTGGCTGCAAACGCTGCGCTGGCGGCAAACCTACAGGTAATTCGCGTGTTGCGGCTTATCGGGGCGACGGACAGCTACATAGCCCGCGCCTTTGTCCGGCGGTTCACGCTGCGGGCGATCGCAGGGGCATTTGTTGGCACGATCAATGGAATGATGGCGATTTTTCTGCTACCGGATGCGTCGGATGATAAGATATTCCTAACCGGCTTGGGCTTTCAGGCGGGGCAGTGGTTAACACCGATGGTGCTTCCGTTCCTTGCTGGGGTCGTCGCCTTTTTCGCCACGCGCGCTGCTTCGAGCCGCGCCCTAAGAAAGCTTTCATAATGCGCTATGCAATTCAGTGGACGCGGTCTTTAGTTTTTGTGGGGCAAATGTATTTGGCGATGGCGGTGCTGGGCATTCTGTTTGCCCCCTTCGCGGTCTTCTCGATCCGTGCGGCCTATGCCGCCATCCATACATACTGCAAGTGGGTCATGTGGACTGCGTCGTGGATGGTTGGCCTGAAAAGCGAAATTCGTGGGAAAGTCCCATCGGGCGAGGTGTTGCTTGCACCAAAGCATCAAAGCTTTTTTGACATCATCATGATCGCGTCAGCTATTCCCGAACCGAAATTCATTATGAAAGCGTCGCTGGTGTATGCCCCAGTTCTTGGACAGTTTGGTAAGCGTATTGGGTGCGTCCCTGTGGATCGTGGCCGCAAGGCAGAGGCTGTGCAGCAGATGATCGAAGGTGTGACGCGGGCAGATGCGCCAAAGGGCCAGTTGATCATTTATCCGCAGGGAACGCGGGTCGCACCCGGGGCAAAGCGGTCCTACAAGATTGGTATTTTCGTTTTACAGCAAGAAACCGGCCAAACGGTCATACCTGCGGCAACGAACGTGGGGATATTTTGGCCTCGGATCGGGATTTACCGCAAGCCGGGGTTGGCGGTTGTCGAGTTCCTTGATCCGATTGAGGGCGGCGGGACAAAAGAAGAATTTATGACAGAAATCGAAAATATTGTCGAAACGCGGTCTAACGCTTTGATGAAGGAAGCGGGATTTGATGCCCTTCAAAACGATCAACGGTCGCAACCCTCGGTCGGTTGTCCTGAGCACCATTGACGAGATTTACACCCAATGTGCCCGCGCACCTATGCGGGCTGGTTTGTGGAGTGGTGATGCAGCGCCCGATGATTTGCCAACGGTTGGCGAACTTCTTGCCGAGGCGACAAACGGGGCGCAGGGCGGTCGGGATTATGACAATGATTGGCTTGAGCGCGCTGTTCAAACAATGTGGTAGCCAGATCCGTGTGGGGCTGGGGCGGTTAGCCGCCAAGCTTAGCGCTGGTTTGTCTGACAATAAGCTCGGGCGGATACAGGGCACCTTCGGTCTCTGGGTTATCCGCGGTGATGATTGACGCTATCGTTTCGGCCGCCTTTGCGCCGATAGCCCGTGCGGGAATTCGGACGGTTGTCAGGCTGGGTTCAAAATCCTTTGAACCGCTGAAATCACCGATGCCGGTAACGGTTATCTGATTGGGAACCTGAACGTTGTGTTTGACCAGCGCGTGTAGCGTTCCCCAAGCAAGAACGTCGTTTCCACATATAATCGCTGACGGACGATCGCCCGAGGCTACAAGCTCTTCTACCGCTTGCTTTGCAGTCGCCACGCTGTAGGGCGTTTCCAAGCGCCATCGTTCGGGGATTGAACAGCCGTGCTTTTCAAGGGCATCGGATACGCCGTCAAAACGTTGGGACGCGCGGTCGTTTCCGCTAAGGGGCGGGAATACGCCAGCGATGTCGCGATGGCCCAAGTTCGCAATGTGCTCTCCTATGATGTAGCCCGCCTGATAGTTGTCAGACCCCAATGTAGGCAGCGGGGCATCTTGGGAATAATTCCACAGCAGGATTGCCGGAGTGTTCTGCTGGGTCAGAAGTTCATAAGTGTCTTCCGAGTGGTCCATCCCGATCAGCGCAATCCCGTCTACGCGGTGTTCAAGCATTTTGCGGGTCAGGGCGTATTCGCGTTTCAGACTGTAGCCGTGTGACGCCAAAAGGATCGTGAATCCGAGCTCTTCGATTTCTTCAGAGAAGCTTTGAATAAGCTCTCCAAAAATCGTGTGATTGATTGTCGGGACGATCAACCCGACCGTGCCGCTGCGAATGCCGTGGATGGTTTGCGCAGCGCGATTGCGGATATAGCCAAGCTTTCGAACCGCCGCGTCGATCTTTTTTCGAGTCGCTACCTTAACCAAATCGGGGTGATTAAAACTTCGCGACACGGTGGAAGGAGACACTTTTGCAACGCGCGCGACATCGATAATATCAGCCTTTTTATCTTTCAAAACAGCCATCTATATGTGGTCCTTGCAGGCAAAATGAAAACATTTGCAAAACTATTTTCATGTCTTACATTGATTAGTCAACCAAAAAATTGACCTATGGGAGGGTCTACGTGGAATTCCTGCTGTACTTCGGCGATGTGTTCACGCCTTTTAATTTCATACTGTTGCTGATCGGAACGATCGGCGGCCTGATACTGGGCGCAACGCCTGGCCTGTCGCCGACAATGGCGGTCGCGTTGCTAATCCCGTTCACGTTCCGGTTGGAGCCCGCTCAGGGTCTAATTCTGCTGGGTGCGGCGTATACCTCCACTGTTGCAGGCGGAGCTGTTAGTGCCATTCTCCTCAAAATCCCGGGGGCACCAGCGAATATCGCAACGACGCTCGACGGGCATACAATGGCAAAAAAAGGCCAAGGCGCTAAAGCGCTGCAGCTTTCGTTCCTCGCCTCGGCGGTGGGTGGCATTTTCGGCGTTCTGTTGCTGATCTTCCTGACGCCTGTTCTTGCGACTTGGGCGCTGGCCTTTGGCCCGTCCGAGCTGTTCTGGCTTGCTATCCTGGGTGTGACGGTGATCGGATCGCTTGATTCCAGTTCGGTGGTCAAGGGGCTTTTATCGGGCTGTATCGGTCTGTGGCTTGCGACCATCGGGTTTGACGACATCATGGGCGCGCAGCGGTTTATCTTCCATTCCAGTGTCGCTGGCGGCATCAACGTTATCCCGGCCCTGATTGGTCTGTTCGCTATCCCTCAGGTCATCACGATGTTTGCCAAGGGGCGTACGAACCTTGAGGCCGAGGTGATCGAGGTCGAGCGTCATCCGATCAAAGAAGCCTTCAGCGAAGTGTTCCGCCGTAGCCGTGCCCTGACAATCGGAACGATTACCGGCTCCATCATTGGTCTGATCCCCGGTGTGGGCGGTCAGATCGCCGGATTGGTTGCCTATGACCAGTCCAAAAAAATGAGCCCTGAAAGGGATAAGTTCGGCACCGGTCACAGCGAAGGCGTTATTGCGGCTGAGGCTGCGAACAATGCGATGGTTGGCCCATCTCTGGTTCCGCTTCTGACATTGTCGATCCCGGGTTCACCCACGGCGGCGGTCTTGCTTGGTGGTCTTTTGATCCACGGCATCTTTCCGGGCAGTGACCTGTTCGACAACTATCCTGATGTGGCTTGGACATTCATCAACTCGATGTTGGTCGGCCAAATCCTGATGTGCATCTTCGGCCTTTACGTCGCTGGTCTGGCGGCGCGTGTTGCGCAGGTGCCGAACTCGGTCATGGCGGCTGTGGTTTTGGGACTGGCGGTCTTTGGCAGCTATTCGGTCCAACACTCGATGGGCGATGTCTACGTGATGATGGCGCTTGGAACCGGCATGTTCTTCCTTGAGCGCTTCGGTTTCTCGGCGGCCCCATTGGTGCTTGGCCTTATCCTTGGTCCAATCGCGGAAGCGAACTTTGTCCAAGGCAGCATGATCGCAAACGCGACATCGAGCTTTGGCCAGTACTTCTTCTCAGGAACGCTGAACCTGACGCTGATCATAATTGTTGTCTCGTCGATTGGATATTCGGTTTGGATGGAACTGCGCAGCAAAAGGACCGTCACAATAGATGAATCCGTTGCGAAAGAGGAGAACCTGTCATGACCGGACTTCCACGTAATCAGCACATCGTCGCAAGCGGGATCGTTGCAGCTGTCGGGGTATCAGTTGCCTATGTCAGCTACACACAGGAACCAGCCGCGGCATTCTTGTTCCCGCGCATCATTTCCACGGTGTTCGCCGTGCTTGCGATCTGGACCTTTGGCAAAGCCGTTCTTGGCAAGACCAAGGTTGGTAACGGACTGGATGCGAATTCGATCAGGAACATTGTTCCGGGCTTGATTGTTGCGCTGGTCTTTGTGTTTTGGGGCGCCAAGTTTTTCGGCTTTTACACGGCATCGACCGGCGTCTTTTTCTTGCTTTTATCACTCTACGATCCTGCGCCCCATAACGAGGCTAAGACATGGATCAAACGTATCGTAATTTCCGCCGGTTTTCTGGCGGTTATGTATGGTCTCTTCGCGATGTTGCTGAGCGTATACACACCGCGAGAGATTTTATTCTGAACCGCAGAGGCGGCAGATCAATCCACTTAGGGAGGAAACCAACAATGAAGAAATTTATAACAGCTGCCGCAATGGCTCTGACAGCTATGACAGGAAACGCGTTCGCTGATGGTCATGGAGACTATCCAGAACGTCCAGTCATGCTGATGGTCAGCTATGGCGCTGGTGGCGCGACCGACTTTCAGGCACGTATCGTGACCATGACAGCAGGCAACGAAGATGCGCTTGGCATGCCAATCGCGATCATCAACAAGCCGGGTGCCGGTGGCCGTGTAGGTTGGAACTGGTTTGCATCGCAGGCTGACAACGACGGTTACACAATGGGTGCATATAACGTCCCACACTTCATCGCTCAGTCGATCGAGGGTGGCGTTTCCTATAGCACTGACAGCTTTGAACCAATCGCAAACTGGGGCGCTGACCCTGCGGTGTTCGTCGTTGCAGCAGACAGCGAGTTCAACTCAATGGCTGACGTTGTTGACTATGCAACAGCAAACCCAGGTAAGTTGACATTCTCGGGCGCTGGCCTGTTCGTTGGTCACCACATCGCAGCACTGCAGCTTGAAAAAGCAGCTGGCGTTGAGCTGGCTTACATTCCGAACAACAAAGGCGGCGCAGGCGCAATGAAGGCTGTGATTGCTGGCGAAGTTTTGGGCGGCGTTAACAACCTGTCTGACGCGTTCCGTGCGCGTGCAGCTGGCAACGTGAAGATCCTCGGCGTGTTTGACACAGCTCGTAACGACTTCATGTCAGACGTTCCAACGCTTCAAGAGCAGGGCTTTGACATCGACAACAGCTCGGTCAACTTCCGTGGTGTGATGGTTCCAAAAGGAACGCCTCAGGCGATCATCGACGATCTGGCGGCAACTGTCCCAGGCATGTTCGCCAACGGTCGTGTAGCAAAAAAGATGAATGCAGGCGGTTCACCAATGCACATCATGACCCGTGACGAAGTTCTTGAAATGTGGGCAGCTCGTGAAGAGACCCTCAAAGAACTACTTGCAGGTCTGTAAGAGCTAATACTTCTCCACAGGGCGCTTTAAGTGCCCTGTGGAATACCCCGAAAGGACGACTATGACTTCCCCCGACCCAATTGCAGAACTTGACGCCATCATCGATCGCTCGCGTGCAGCGCAGCAGCGTTATGAGGCAGAAGGTAGCCAGCTTCGTTACGACCGCGCGGCACAAGCCGTAGCCTGGGCGATCATGGAGCCGTCACGCAATCGGGAACTTGCCGAGTTGGCAGTGCAAACCACCGGTTTGGGCAATGTGCCTGACAAGATTACCAAGAACCACCGCAAGACATTGGGTCTGATGCGCGACATCAAGACTGTCACCACTTTCGGGGTGATTAGCGACGACAAGGCATCCGGTATCACCGAGATCGCCCGCCCTATGGGTGTCGTTGGCGCTATTGTTCCGTCAACCAATCCGGCAGCGACGCCTGCCAATAATATCATCAACGCAATCAAGTGTGGCAATTCGATTGTCGTTGCCCCGTCGCCCAAAGGTGTGGCTAGCTGTGAGCGTTTGCTTGATTTCATCTACGCTGAATTTGGAAAGATCGGCGAAGACCCAGATCTGGTGCAAATGGTGCCAGCGCCGGGATCTAAAGAAAAAACGCAGCGGCTGATGGAAGCCTGCGACAAGATCATCTGCACCGGCAGTCAGAACAACGTGCACCGCGCGCAGACAGCCGGCACACCTGCTGTTGCCGTGGGTGCTGGCAACGTGGCTGTGATTGTTGACGAAACGGCCGATCTCGATGCCGCTGCGCAAAAGATCAAAGCCTCGAAAACCTTTGATAACGCGACGTCGTGTTCGTCAGAGAACTCGGCCATCATCGTTGATGCAATATACGACGACTTTATCGCGGCAATGGCCCGTGCTGGCGGCGCTTTGGTCGACGACGAAGCTGGCATCATCGCAAAGCTATGGCCCGACGGACACTTGAACAGGTCGGTCATCGCGCAGGACGCTGACAAAATGATCGAGGCGTTGGATCTGGACGTTCCAGAGGGCACCGATTTCATCGCGGTCCCGACCGAAGGCATCGGGCCTGAGCATCCTCTGTCAGGTGAAAAGTTAAGCCGCGTGCTGGCACTTTACCGTGCAAGCGATTTTGAAGATGCGGTCAACGTTGCGAAAACCATTCAGCTATACATGGGCGCGGGCCATTCGGTCGGCATCCACACATCTGATGATGAACGCACTTTGACGCTGGCCAAGGCCATCCCGACCAGCCGGATCATCGTGAACCAAGCGCATACTTTTGCCACCGGTGGGTCGTTCAACAACGGCATGCCGTTTTCCCTGTCGATGGGCTGCGGAAGCTGGGGCGGCAACGCGATCAACGAAAATCTGCACTGGAAGCATTTCCTGCAGAGCACAAAAATCATCCGAGAAATTCCGCCGGTTGAGCCTTCGCTGGAAGATATTTTCGACGGCTACTGGAAAGACGCTGAACAATGAAACTAAGTCGTGATGTTCCACCCGAGGGCACTGTCCGCGATTGGCTAGCTGCGCGCGCCGACGCAGGCGGGACGGCGGTTGTATTTCCTGAAACGGGCACCGAAATCTCGTGGCAAGACCTTCAGGCCGAAGCCACAGCCTATGCCAAACAGCTTACCGCAATGGGCGCTGCCAAAAGCGAAAGCGTGGCCATCGTGTCGCCAAACAGCCGCGAAGCTGTCATTGCTTTCTACGGCGTTGTCATTGGTGGTTTTCGGGCAACGATGATCAACCTCGCCGCTGGGCGGGATGCGATATCTTACGCGCTAGAACATTCTGAGGCACGGTTTGGCTACGTTCACCCCGATTGTTGGGCGCTTTTTGACGAAGCGAATGCCACCAATGTGCAGCCTGTGATACCCGGCGAAACGGCTGATTGCGAACTCTTTGATCTGGCGGCTGGCGATCATTCGTTGCTGATGTACACGTCTGGCACGACAGGTCGTCCAAAGGGCGTCGTGCACACCCACGCAAGCCTTCTTGCGGGTGGTTGGACCACAGCGAAAGCGCACGAGCTTTCATCATCGGACCGCGGGTTCTGCGTTCTGCCGATTTATCACATCAATGGTCTGTGTGTGACGGTGATGGGTAGCCTTGTGTCTGGTGGATCTTTGTCGATGGTCGGCAAGTTTTCGGCCTCTCGTTTCTGGCAGCAATCGTCTGAAAGCCAGATCACATGGTTCTCGGTCGTGCCGACGATTATTTCGCATTTGCTGCACGGAGAAGGTGAACCAGACGGCGAATGCCGGTCTCGTTTGCGCTTTGGCCGGTCGGCGTCATCCGCTTTGGCGGTTGAAACCCAATCCGCGTTTGAAAGCCGCTTTTCAGTGCCGATCATTGAAACGATGGGGCTAACCGAAACGGCGGCTCAAATCCTTTCGAATCCGCTGCCCCCTGCGCCCCGCAAAATAGGCTCGCCCGGAACTGGCTACGGGTGCGAAGTCGAAATTCAGGACAACGACGGCAATCGCGTTCCTTCCGGTACAGAGGGCGAAATCGTTGTGCGCGGGCCAAACGTGATGCTTGAGTACCTCAAGAACCCTGACGCCACTTCTGGCACCTTCCGTGACGGTTGGCTGCGTACCGGTGATCTGGCGAAGATGGACAGCGACGGCTACGTCTTCGTTACCGGTCGTTTGAAAGAGCTGATCATCAAAGGCGGCGAAAACATCGCCCCGCGCGAGATTGACGAAGCGCTTTATACCCATCCCGATGTTGTCGAGGCAGCAGCCTTTGCCCGCCCAAGTGATCGATACGGTGAAACCGTTGAGGCTGCAGTTCGCGTCCGTTCTGGTTCGAATGCAAATGAAGCGGCGTTACTGGACCTGTGCTTTAGCCGATTGGGCAAGTTCAAATCACCGGACGCTATCCACTTTTTGAAAGAATTGCCCAAAGGGCCTTCGGGCAAAATCCAAAGGATGAAACTGGTTGAAATGCTCGGCTGACGCCTGACCCAATCAGATTTTCAGACCCTGCCAGATCGTACCCAGAACGCCTTCGATCCGCTCGGCGCAATCAAGCACGAACCAATCGTCAAGCATTGGCCCAACAAGCTGCACACCAACCGGTACACCGTTGGCTAGGCCGGTTGGGAACGCGGCTGATGGCAGGCCAAGCAGGTTAACCGAATGTAGTGGCTTCTGGGCGTCCAGCAATGCCGGAACTTGATGAATTGTTCGAAGCACGTGGCCTAAAGATCATTCAGTGGACTGAGCTTGGCTGGCAGATCCTGTTCTCGAAAGAGCCAGTAGTCACCGTTGATCAGGCTGAAGGCTTTAAAATGCGTGTAGCTCCTGCGAAAAACGCAGACCTTCTGTGGCGCGGTATCGGATCGTCAGGCGTTCCACTGCCATTTGCAGAGGTTGCTTCGTCGCTTCAAACCGGCATTGTTGATGGTGGCGAACTGCCAACCATTTCTTACATCGCAACCGGCATGCACAAGATCGCACCAAACATGACCCGTACCAACCACATCTATCAGCCATCGGTTACTCTGATGAGCCTGAAGACATGGAACGGCATGAGCGCCGACGAGCAAGAGACATTCATGAGCTCGATCGAGTCCTCTGAAACTCTCCGCAAAAACGTTCGTGGCGCGATTTCGTTCTTCGAAGGCAAAATGCAGGACGAAGGCGGCACGATCCACGATCTCGACGCTGAAACCCGCGCAGCTTGGGCCGCGAAGTTCACACCTGAGCTTCAGCAAGAGCTGATCGACGCCGTTGGCGGTGACGCACAGCGTGTGTTCGAAGCCGTTACGGCTGCACGCGACGCCTGTACAGCGGGTTAAGCAGTCATGAAGCGGTTCCTTCAAAGACTGCTTCAACTGGAAACACTGGTTGCTGGGGCGTTCTATACGATCGCCGCAGCAATCCTGTTTCTGGACGTGGCATCACGCGAGTTGCTGAACCAACCTATTTGGGGAGGCCAGCGGGCAGCGGTCTTGTTTGCAAATGCTGCAGCCCTGATCGGGATCGGTGTGGCTGTTGCACTTAATCGCAATATCCGCCCGTCTGTTCTCGATAATGTGTTCCCGAACCGCTTCGAAGGCACGGTGCAACGCGCCGGAAACATAGTGTCCGCAGCTGTTATGTTTGCGGGCGCTTATTTTGCAGTGCTTCTGGTGCTGGACAACAAACACATGGGCTTTACGACGCCTCCGCTGGATCTTGAAATCTGGGTTCCCCAAATGGCGCTTCCCTATGGGCTGGCATCTGCTGGGTTCAGATATCTACTGTTTGCCGGTTGGCCAACGCTTCAACCGCAAGAAAGCGAGATCGCGTGATGCTTCCTTCAGTAGCCCTATTATTGATCGTCGTTGCACTTCTTGCTCTGCGGCAGAACATCATCATCATTCTCGCGGTTGTGGTCGCGTATCTTCACCTAGTTTGGGGGGACGGAGACGTTCTCTATCTTCTTGAAGACGCTTGGATCGCAATCGACAAAGAAGCTTTGCTGTCGATCCCGATGTTCATCCTTGTCGGTGCTGTGATGACCCGAGGGACCATCGCCGAAAAGCTGATCGACGTTATGGTCGCCCTGACGCAGAACCTTCGGGGCGGTCTTGGTGCGGCGTCGATCCTGTCTTGTGCGGCTTTCGCGGCGATTTCGGGGTCGTCCCCTGTGACTCTGCTCGCGGTTGGGGCAGTTCTATATCCGGCTTTGCTGGCGCAGAACTATTCCAAGTCCTATTCGCTAGGGGCGCTGACGTCGGGCGGTACGCTGGGCATCATCATCCCGCCGTCGATCCCGCTGATCATTTTTGGCATCGCGACCGAAACGTCGATTGTCGATCTGTTTTTGGCTGGCCTATTGCCGGGCCTGCTTTTGACCAGCGTAATGGTGATCTATTCGCTCTACGTGAATAGAAACATCGAACTGCCATCAAATACCGAACGCAAATCCTTACGCAAAGCCATCCTGACCGGAGGCCCGGCCCTGTTCATGCCAGTCCTGCTGCTGGCAGGAATTTATTCAGGCTATTTCACTCCCACGGAATCGGCTGCGGTTGCCCTTGTCTATGCGTTGATCATTGAAGTGTTCGTCTACCGCGAGGTCGGTGTGAAGGATCTCTATAAGATCGTTCAGGAAACCATTGCGCTGCTGGGCAGCCTGATCCCGATCATCGCAATTGCAGTCAGCGTGAACATTTTCCTTGCGTCAGAGGGCGTGCCTCGGGTGTTGGCTGAATGGCTTCAGGGTAACGTTGGAAACGTCATTCTGTTCATCCTACTGCTGAACGTCCTCTTGCTTTTGGTCGGTACAGTGATGGACACGATTTCGGCTCTGTTGATCCTCGGCCCGTTGATCATGCCGGTTGCTGCGTCCTTTGGCGTCGACCCTGTTCACCTTGGGATTATCATGGTGCTGAACCTTGAGATCGGTTTGTTGACGCCACCCATGGGGTTGAACCTGTTGGTCGCCTCACCGGTGTTTGGCGAAGGGTTTGTATCGGTTGCCAAGGCCGTACTGCCGTTCATTGCATTGATGATCGTCGTTCTGCTGATTGTCAGCTTTGTACCGTGGCTTTCGCTGGCGTTTCTCTGAAGACGCACGTCTAGATCAATAAATAAAGGGCCGCGCAATGGGATGTCATTGCGCGGCCCTAATCATTTGGGATGGTAACCCTTAAGCGTGGATCGCGCCGTCACCGCAAGCCAATGCAGCCTCTCGCACCGCTTCCGAATAGGTCGGGTGGGCGTGGCAGGTCAGGGCGATGTCTTCGGCCGAGGCTCCGAATTCCATGGCCACGCAGATCTCATGGATCATGTCTCCGGCGGCGGGGCCGATGATTGCCGCACCCAGAACGCGGTCGGTTTCGGGGTCTACGATCAGCTTCACAAAGCCTTCACCCTGATGCACCGCCTTGGCGCGGGCGTTGCCCATGAACATGAACTTGCCGACCTTGGGTTTTGTGCCTGCTGCTTTCAAAGCGTCTTCGGTTTGACCAACGGTGGCAACTTCGGGGGTGGTGTAGACCACGCCGGGGATGACGCCGTAGTTCACGTGGCCGTGCTTGCCCGCGATCACTTCTGCGACGGCCATGCCTTCGTCTTCGGCTTTGTGGGCCAGCATCGGGCCTTCGATGACGTCACCGATGGCGTAGATACCTGCGACGTTGGTGGCCCAATGGGCGTCGGTGGCGATCTGGCCACGTTCGGTCATTTTCACGCCTGCGCCCTCTAAGCCCAGACCGTCGGTGAACGGCTTGCGGCCGGTGGCGACAAGGACGCAATCGGCATCAAAAACCAGCTCTTCGTCGGGCTTTTTCTTGGTGGCGTATTTGACTTTTGCCTTGGTTTTGGTGGTTTCAACACCTGAAACAGCCGCGCCCATAACGAACTTAAGCCCTTGTTTTTCAAGGATACGTTTGAAGGTGCGCTGGACGTCTTTGTCCATGCCGGGGGTGATGGCGTCCATGTATTCGAAGACGGTGACTTCGCTGCCCAGACGAGCGTAGACCGAGCCGAGTTCCAGACCGATTACCCCTGCGCCGATGACGACCATTTTCTTTGGAATTTTGCCAAGCTCTAGCGCGCCGGTTGAGGTGACGACGATCTTTTCGTCAATCTCAATGCCCGGCAAGCTGGCAGCTTCAGACCCCGAAGCGATGACGATGTTCTTGGTCTCATAGGTGGTGTCGCCGACTTGAACCTTGCCTGCTGCGGGGATGGTGGCCCAGCCTTTGATCCAGTCTACCTTGTTCTTTTTAAACAGGAATTCGATGCCGCCGGTGTTTTGGCTGATGACATCGTCCTTATAGGCTTTCATCTGGGTCCAGTCGACCGACGGCGCTTTGCCCTTAAGGCCCATGGCGGCGAAGTTGTGTTCGGCTTCGTGCAGGCTGTGGGTCGCGTGCAGGAGCGCCTTCGACGGGATGCAGCCGACGTTGAGGCAGGTACCGCCAAGGGCTTCGCGGCCCTCTACGACTGCGGTTTTCAGGCCAAGCTGGGCGCAGCGGATGGCCGAAACATAGCCGCCGGGGCCGGCTCCGATGATAATGACGTCATATTGGGACATGGGTGTCTCCTAGGGTCGAGTTTTTAGACATTTGTAATATTTGTACATGGAAACGGGGGGGGGGGGTGGGGGCTGGCTGCCCCCTCTTTGCTTTCAGCAAATTCACCCCCGAGGATATTTCGGGACAAAAGATGTGGGTTTGGGGTGTGTTAGTTTGCATCCGGATCACTCGCAAAACTATCAGAAATTGCGCGGTGGATTCTAATGGCTAAGGGAAGCCATCCAAACAATGAACCAATGACGATTATCGTCGATGTTCCAAAGCCACCACGCCCATCAATGGTTGCATATAATTGGCCAACAGAGAAATCTCCGAATTCTTTGAATGCCAGAATGCATATCACCCAAAACGCCAACAGACCCACAATTTGAGTTAGGGGACCTTGTTTTTGAGTGGGGACGTTTCTGAATAGCATAGCAATTATTGAGGCATCGAACCGATGGGGCACAGCCCCATCCTACGTTCGGCCTAAACCTTTCGTAGGATGGGGTTTCACCCCATCTTCCTTTTACAGATCCATCAACAGACGACGTGGATCCTCGAGCGCTTCTTTCACGCGCACAAGGAAGGTCACGGCGCCTTTGCCGTCTACGATCCGGTGGTCGTAGCTGAGCGCCAGATACATCATCGGGCGGATCACCACTTGTCCGTTGATCGCCATTGGGCGGTCTTGGATTTTGTGCATGCCGAGGATGCCCGACTGTGGCGGGTTCAGGATTGGTGAGGACATTAGCGAGCCGTAGACGCCGCCGTTCGAGATGGTGAACGTGCCGCCCTGCATTTCGGCCATGCTGAGTTTACCGTCGCGGGCGCGTTTGCCTTTTTCGGCGATGGCTTTTTCGATCTCGGCAAACGACATCGCGTCAGCATCACGGATCACCGGCACAACAAGACCGGTGGGCGTACCCGCGGCGATGCCCATGTGGACGAAGTTTTTGTAGACGATGTCGGTGCCGTCGATTTCGGCGTTGACCTCTGGAACTTCTTTCAGCGCGTGACAGCAAGCCTTGGTGAAGAAGGACATAAAACCGAGACGGGCGCCGTGTTTCTTTTCGAACAGGTCTTTGTATTCTTTGCGCAGAGCCATCGTTTCGGTCATGTCCACCTCGTTGTAGGTGGTGAGCATGGCGGCGGTGTTCTGGCTGTCTTTCAGACGCTTGGCGATGGTCTGGCGCAGGCGGGTCATTTTCACGCGCTCTTCGCGGGATGCATCGTCGGCTGAACCCGGTGCGCGTGGGGCGGCTGGTGCAGGGGCTGGCGCTGGGGCCGAAGCGGCCGCGGCGACGGCTTTGGCGACGTCTTCTTTCATCACGCGACCATCGCGGCCCGAACCTGTGACAGCGTGGGGGCTGATGCCTGCTTCTGCCATGGCTTTCTTGGCGCTCGGGGCGTCTTCGACGTCCCCTTTGGCGGCGGGGGCAGGGGCTGCTGCTGGTGCTGCGGTTGCGCCAGAGGCCGAGATGACAGCAAGCTTGCCGCCTGCAGCGACCGTTGCGCCGTCAGTGGCGGTGATTTCAGTCAGGACGCCCGAGGTTGGGGCAGGGACTTCGACCGAGACCTTATCGGTTTCAAGTTCGCAGAGCATTTCGTCTTGGTTGACGCTGTCGCCAACGTTCTTGAACCAGCTAGAGACGGTCGCTTCGCTGACGCTTTCGCCAAGCGCTGGGACCATGACGTCAACCGCGTCGCTGCCTGCACTTGCGGCGGGGGCTGCGGGGGCAGCTTTGGCGGCTGGCGCAGGTGTTGCTTCACCGGCTGCGCCGATCATAGCAAGCAGGGCATCAACGCCAACGGTTTCACCTTCGGAGGCGATAATTTCGCCCATGGTGCCAGCAGCGGGCGATGGAACTTCGACTGTTACTTTGTCGGTTTCCAGCTCGCAGAGCATTTCGTCGACGGCGACGCTATCCCCTGGTTTTTTGAACCAAGTGGCGACGGTGGCTTCGGTGACCGATTCACCAAGGGTTGGGACACGTACTTCGGTGCTCATGGGTTATTTCCCTTCGATGGTCAGCGCTTCGTCAACGAGCGCCTGTTGTTGTGCTTTGTGACTGGAAGCCAAGCCGGTTGCAGGCGAGGCCGATGTGGCGCGACCGACGTAACGCGGACGGCTGAATTTTGCTTTGATGCGGCTGAGGACCCATTCGATGTTAGGCTCGATGAATGTCCAAGCGCCTTGGTTCTTTGGTTCTTCCTGACACCAGATGATTTCTGCGCCTTTGAACCGTTCAAGTTCTTTGACCATCGAGATGGCGGGGAACGGGTAGAACTGTTCAACGCGCAGTAGGTAGATATCGTCGATCCCGCGGGCATCGCGTTCTTCGAGCAGGTCGTAGTAGACTTTGCCCGAGCACATGACGACGCGTTTGATTTTGTCGTCTGGTGCCAGTTCGGTGTCCGAGCAGCCTTTTTGCGCATCGTCCCAAAGGACGCGGTGGAAGCTGGAGCCGGTGACGAAATCCTCGGCATCTGAAACGGCCAGTTTGTGGCGCAACAGAGACTTGGGCGTCATCAGCACCAGCGGCTTGCGGAAAGAACGGTGCAGCTGGCGACGCAGGATGTGGAAGTAGTTCGCTGGGGTCGTGCAGTTGGCGACGATCCAGTTGTCCTGACCACAGAGCTGCAAGAAGCGTTCAAGGCGGGCCGAGCTGTGTTCGGGGCCTTGGCCTTCAAATCCGTGGGGCAGAAGCATCACAAGGCCGGACATGCGCAGCCATTTGCTTTCGCCCGAGCTGATGAACTGGTCGAACATGATCTGGGCACCGTTGGCGAAATCACCAAACTGGGCTTCCCAAAGGACCAACGCGTTGGGTTCAGCTAGCGAGTAGCCGTATTCAAACCCGAGAACCGCGTATTCTGACAGCATCGAGTCGATGACCACGTAAGGGGCCTGACCTTCGCGGATGTTGCGCAGCGGGTGGTAGCGTTCTTCGGTGTTCTGGTCGATGAAACCCGAATGGCGTTGGCTGAACGTGCCGCGGGTACTGTCCTGACCTGCAAGGCGGACGGGGTAGCCCTCAAGGGCGAGCGATCCGAATGCCAGAGCTTCGCCGGTGGCCCAATCAATGCCAGTGCCGCCTTCGAGCGCTTTTTTCTTGGTGTCCAGCTGGCGGGCAACGGTTTTGTGGATGGCGAACCCTTCGGGAACGCGGGTCAGCGCGCCACCGACTTCGTCGTAGGTTTCCTTGGAAATCGAGGTAGCACCACGTTGGTAATCGCCTTTGTTGCGATCAAGGTGCGACCAGCGCCCGTCAAGCCAGTCGGCCTTGTTGGGGCGGTAATCTTTGCCAGCTTCGAATTCCTGATTGAGGTAGGCTTGGAAACCCGCCTTCATATCTTCGATTTCGCCTTCTGGGATTAGCCCGTCGCGGACCAGACGTTCGGTATAAAGCTGAAGGGTCGTTTTGTGCTTTTTGATCCGGTTGTACATCAACGGGTTGGTGAACATCGGCTCGTCGCCTTCGTTATGACCAAACCGGCGGTAGCAGAAGATGTCGATGACCACGTCTTTGTGGAACTTCTGGCGGAATTCCGTCGCGACCTTGGCCGCGTGAACAACCGCTTCGGGATCATCGCCGTTGACGTGGAAAATCGGCGCTTCCACGACCAAAGCGTTATCCGTCGGATAAGGGCTGGACCGAGAGAAGTGCGGCGCTGTCGTAAAGCCGATCTGGTTGTTCACAACGATATGCATCGTGCCACCGGTCTTGTGACCGACAAGACCCGAAAGACCAAAGCATTCGGCAACTACACCCTGACCGGCAAAGGCCGCGTCGCCGTGCAACAGAACGGGCAGAACCTTGATGCGATCTTCGTCTTTCTTTTGCCACTGCTTGGCGCGCACCTTACCCAGAACAACAGGATTAACAGCTTCAAGGTGGCTTGGGTTCGCTGTCAGTGACAGGTGAACCTTGTTGCCATCAAATTCACGGTCCGAACTGGCACCGAGGTGATATTTCACATCGCCCGAGCCTTCGACATCGTCAGGCTTGTAGCTGCCACCCTGAAATTCATTGAAGATCGCACGGTAGGGTTTGGCCATCACATTGGCCAGAACCGACAGACGCCCACGGTGGGGCATGCCGATGATGACTTCTTCTAGACCCAGCGAACCGCCGCGTTTGATGACCTGTTCCATTGCTGGGATCAGGGCTTCGCCGCCGTCCAGACCAAAGCGCTTGGTGCCCATGTATTTCACATGCAGGAACTTCTCAAAGCCTTCAGCTTCGACCAGCTTGTTCAGGATTGCTTTACGGCCTTCGCGGGTAAAGGCGATTTCCTTGCCGTAGCCTTCGATGCGTTCTTTCAGCCAAGCCGACTGTTCGGGGTCGGAAATGTGCATGTACTGAAGCGCGAAAGTGCCACAATAGGTGCGCTTCACGATCTCAACGATTTGGCGCATGGATGCGATCTGAAGACCAAGGACATTGTCGATAAATATCGGGCGGTCCATGTCGCCTTCGGTGAACCCGTAGGATTTCGGATCAAGCTCTGGATGAGGGGTCTTGTCGCGCATTCCCAACGGATCAAGATCGGCAACCAGATGGCCCCGGATACGATAGGCGCGGATAATCATCAGGGCGCGGATCGAATCCAACACTGCGCGCTTCACGGCGTCTTCCGAAACGTCCACGTTTTGCTCGGCTGCTTTGGCTTTGATCTTCTTGCCTGCGGATGCGGCCTCGACCGGGGCTGGCCACATGCCGTCAAGTGCAGCGGTCAGATCATCGGCGGGCTGAGGCGGCCAGTCATTACGTGCCCAGCTAGGGCCGCTCGCTTCTTTTTTGACGCTGACTTCGTCGTCGCCAAGCTGGCGGAAAAACGATTGCCACGCTTCATCGACCGCATTCGGGTCGTTGGCGTAACGCGCATACATCTGTTCGAGGTATTCCGCGTTGTGCCCCTGCATAAAGCTAGAGGCATGAAACTGGTCGTTGGGGGATTGGTCAGTCATTGTGACACCTGTTGGGAGTTTGGACTGTGGTTTTGTTGTTTGAAAATCTAATGAGGGCTGAGCAAGGCGCGTCGGCAGGAATTGCGGTGGATATTAGCGATCGTGTTGTGTTGTGTTGCATTGACGCGCCCACACCTTTATCCGTTCTGGTAAAAGTCAAGGCGGGGGTATGGGCAGAAAACCGAATTACTTGTTCCTTATTGGTGCCCCGAAATGCGGGACTAGTGGACTTCGCAGGACGTTGTATCCACATCCTGACATCTGCTGTTCCAAGCAGAAGGAGACGCTTCATTTTACCGATTTTGGGAATCGCAATTGGAGCGGTCCTGACGCCGATATTTTGCGCACCAGCATTGTTGAAACCAGGGCCGACTATGAGGCACAATTTGCTGAGAAGTCGGATGCGGGTTGGCGATTGGATGCTTCGACGGACTACCTGTCGTGCCCGGGAACGGCCGAACGTATTGCGAAGTTCAGGGACGACCCCAATGTTGGGAATGTCCGTGTTATGGTGATTTTGCGAGATCCTATAGAACGGGTTCTGTCCGAATATCGGCATACACGTCGCGACGGTCTTCAGGACGACAGTCTTTTGGAGTCCATTCAGCTGGAGCCTTTTCGCAGGGCGGCGAACATGCACACATTGTTTATGCATGTTGAAAGGAGCAGCTACGCAAGCCAAATCGAACGGTACAGAAACGTGTTTGGCCGCGATCTTTTGATTCTGGACTATCACCGCCTTGGCGATGGGACCAAAGTTGTTGACGCAGTTACCGATTGGATTGGCGTTGACCCGGTTCAGGCAGACAAAATGATTGCCGAAAACCCAAGTGTCATTCCGAAGTCCTACGCGCTCAAAGCGATTATGACGAACGGTACAGCGTTGTCTTTGGTTCGCGCGATTTTCCCGAAGTCTGTACGTGCGCGTATTCGAAAGACTTTGACACGTTTTAATACTTCGGATTTTAAGCCGACGCGCGCTGAACTTGATCTGCTGCGGACGGCGCTTGCTGATGAAATTGCGGCCTGTGTGGCTGACCCTGAAATCCCGACGGATCACTGGACGCTCGCGTTGGAGCGGTAACGCGCTATTCAGCCGTGCAGTGTTCGACTTCCTCGTTGGGAGGGCGGTTGCCGCCCCCCCGACTTCGGGCTTTACCCTAGGAGGATATGTCGGGTTCAGTTGCACGGTTAGCCGATGGCTTTAAGCACGGCTTCACCAAGCGTCGCCGGGCTGTCTGCCACAACGATACCAGCCGAGCGCATGGCTTCGATCTTGTCTTCTGCACCACCTTTACCGCCAGCGACAATCGCGCCAGCATGGCCCATGCGACGGCCGGGAGGGGCCGTGCGACCAGCGATGAAACCAGCTGTTGGTTTCCAACGGCCTTTCTTGCGCTCGTTGGCGAGGAATTCCGCAGCTTCTTCTTCTGCAGAGCCACCGATTTCGCCGATCATTATCATCGAATGGGTTTCATCATCGTCAAGGAACATGTCCAGCACGTCGATGTGCTCGGTGCCTTTGATCGGGTCGCCGCCGATGCCGACAGCTGTCGATTGGCCAAGGCCGATGTCGGCGGTCTGCTTAACCGCTTCATAGGTCAGGGTGCCTGAACGAGACACAACACCAACGCTACCGCGCTTGTGGATGTGACCCGGCATGATGCCGATTTTGCACGCGTCCGGCGTGATGATGCCGGGGCAGTTGGGGCCGATCAGACGCGATTTGCTGTCTTCCAGCGCGCGCTTCACTTTCATCATGTCCAGCACAGGGATGCCTTCGGTGATGCAAACGATCAGTTCCATTTCGGCGTCGATCGCTTCAAGGATCGAGTCCGCTGCGAAGGGGGGTGGAACATAGATCACAGAAGCATTCGCTTCGGTTTTCGCTTTCGCTTCGTGGACCGAGTTAAAGACCGGCAGGCCGAGATGTTCGTTGCCGCCTTTGCCGGGGGTCACGCCGCCGACCATTTTGGTGCCATAAGCAATGGCT
>CAYZAY010000023.1:29696-31992 GCA_964476515.1 uncultured Rhodobacterales bacterium | reverse complement strand
TGCGCCTGCATCAGCGTCGCGAACATCGCAGTCTTCAACTGATCTCGAAACTCGGACAGCGCCCCGTTCATCGTGCCCGTCGTGATCGGAGCCGTCAGCCCGCGCTCAACAAACCCCAACCCGATATCTGCCCGCGCGCTATCCCCGTTCGCCGCGATCTTGCCGCCCTCGACAGCAAAAGCAATTTCGTGGCCCAACTGATCGCGAATAACAGATTTTAGCCGCCCGACCTTCTCGGGCTCGATGGCGTGAACCAACAGGCCCTGAACCAAGCGCTCGGTTTCGCGCGAATAGAGGAACGGGATCTTCGGCCATGTCGCCAAATCCTGATAGAACGCAGTCGGCACCGGCAAAAGACCTTCGCCAAATGTCCGGCTGACCTGCCCACCCATCCCCAGCATCGGCATTACATGCGCCACTGAAATACGCTGATCAAAATCCGTTCCACCCAACCGGATACCATAGCTGGCAAGGATCTCGATCCCCTGCCCCGACTGGCGAAATACCGAAAAGTCCGACGTACCGCCACCAATGTCGACGATCAGCCCCAGACCTTGGCCTGTCATGTCCCGACAGGCCCGCGCGGCGGCTTCCGGTTCAAAAACAAAATCGACAGCCTCAAACCCCGCCGCCAGATAACACCCGCGCAAATCCAATTCGGCCTGTGCGTTTTGGGCATCATTCTTGCTGTGAAACCGAACTGGTCGGCCAGACAGCACCCGCGTGAATGTATAACCACTCTCAGCTTCGGCCCGCGCTTTAATCTCAACCAGAAAGGCCGTCACCACATCGGCCAGCGTTCTGCGCTTGCCCTCAATCATCCGGCTTTGGTGAAACAGCGATGTCCCCAGAATGCTTTTAAGCGCCCGCATATAGCGCCCTTCTTCTCCGTCAATTAGCGAACGACCGGCAAGGCTACCGATCTGCATCGCCCCACCGCCCTCGGGGAAAAACACCGCCGTCGGTAAGGTTTCATTGCCCGCTTCCATCGACAGGCGATGCACGCGCCCGTCCTGTAGAATTGCCACAGCGGAATTTGACGTGCCGAAATCGACAGCGAGAATTGGGGCAGTCATCAGGAAACCTCATCGCGCGAAGGGAGGCGCTTCTACTCTCCATCCTTCCCGCCCGTCAAGGGGCTAGCCCAGCGCCGCCTCTTCTTCATCCGTCAACCAGCGGTTCGCCACCCAGCAATAGCCGTCGGCATCCATAATAAAGCATTCTCGCAACCCGTGCGGCTTGTTGGTCGGCGCTTCCAGAATATGCCCGCCCGCAGCTTCCGCCTTGGCCGCCGCCTCATCTGGATCAGTGTCATAAAGTCGAATTTCCATCCCAGCCCCGCGGGCACCTGCCTCGGGCAGCAATCCCAGCAACGGGTGCGAATGATAGATCCCATCTGAATGCAGCTGAAACACATCGTTGCCATAGGTCATGATGGCGAAATCTGCGCTTAAACGATGCGCCGTCATGTCGAACACCTGACAAAGAAACGCAGCTTCGGCTTTCACATCCCGCACAAGCAGGTTCAGCCCGATCCCTTTTAGCGAACGCCCAAAGTCACCCGAAGACACAGTTTCAAAATCCATCACACACCCAATTTCTTTTGTCCTGAAAATATCCTCGCCGAAGGCACTCCGGCGCGCAAGCGCCTAAAACAAGTGGCGCCCGAATGGGCGCCACCGTTTGATTACTTGAACTTCATGTTACGCGGGAACCCATAGGGCGGTCGCTTGCCGACCCCAGCCCGTTTGCCCAGCCAATCTGACAAGTCAGGCTCATGCCGCGTTTTACCGCCGCCCATACCCCAGCTAAGCCCTTCAGCCCAGTTGAACGTGGTGACATCAGACACCCCACCATCCAGTTCAAGCGTCCCCTGACGACCCCGCGCAAGGTTGTACTTTTGCAAACGCACACCCTTGCCACGTCCCATCTCGGGCAACTCCGCCACAGGGAACACAAGGAAACGACCGTTCTTTGAAACGATAGCCACATGGTCACCCACAACAGGCACCACGATCTGCGCCACCGCATCTTTGACATTCAACACCTGTTTACCGGTTCGCGTCTGGGCAAGGATGTCTTCTTCGGCCACCACAAACCCGTTGCCGTCGTTCGATGCGACCAGCAATTTGCGACCCGCCTGATGGATAAACAGATCAACGATTTCGACGTCGTTGGGCAAATCCACCATCATCCGCAGAGGTTCGCCCATACCCCGCCCACCGGGCAGGTTTGACGCCATAAGCGTGTAGAACCGCCCGTTCGTGCCAAAGACCAACAGCTTATCGGTGGTTTC
>CAYZAY010000023.1:0-29686 GCA_964476515.1 uncultured Rhodobacterales bacterium | reverse complement strand
GGCATGGAACATGAACCGCGCTTCATCACCGTCCTTGAACTTCAACTCGCGATCCAGCGCCACATGCCCCGACATCGCGCGGATCCAGCCCATTTTCGAGCAGACAACCGTGATCGGTTCCTTGTCGATCATCGCTTCAATCGGCACCTCGGCCACTTCGCCCGCTTCGGCAAAGACCGAACGACGCTCGCCATATTCATGACCACGACCGAACTTCTTGCGGGTTTCACGCAGCTCTTCCGCGATCCGCGCCCACTGCAATTCTTCGCTCGCCAACAGCGCCACCAGCCCATCGCGTTCTTCACGCAGGGCTTCGCGTTCACTTAGAAGCTCCATCTCCTCCAAACGTCGCAAGCTGCGCAGGCGCATGTTCAGGATCGCTTCGGCCTGCACTTCCGTCAAAGTTTCGCGACCGGTCAGATTGGCAGGACCGACGTAATCAGCCTCAGACATGGCACGCGGGAAATCCGCCCCCCATTCTTCGTGCTTCAGCGCCAGTTTGGGATCATCGTCATAGCGAATGATATCAATCACACGGTCCAGATTTAGGAAAGCAATGATCAGCCCATCCAAAACCTCTAACCGGTGATCAATCTTGTCCATCCGGTGCTGGCTACGGCGCTGTAAAACATCACGACGGTGATCAAGGAACGCGCGCAAAACCTCTTTCAGCGAACAGACCTTTGGCGTCACGCCGTCGATCAACACGTTCATATTCAGACTAAAACGCACCTCAAGATCCGAGCTGCGATAAAGCGTGCTCATCAGCACTTCGGGATCAACGTTCTTGGACTTTGGCTCAAGTATCAGGCGAATATCATCGGCGCTTTCATCGCGCACATCCGCCAAAATCGGCACCTTTTTAAGCTGGATAACCTCGGCCAGTTTTTCGATCAGCTTGGATTTTTGCACCTGATAGGGGATTTCGGTGACAACGATCTGCCACGTTCCCCGCCCGAGATCTTCGACCTCCCACTTACAGCGCAGACGGAATGACCCACGCCCCGTACGGTAAGCTTCGAGAATATTCTCACGCGGTTCGACAATCACGCCGCCGGTCGGAAAATCCGGCCCGGGCACATAATCCAACAGCGTTTCATCCCGCGCGTTTGGCGCTTTGATAAGATGCAGACAGGCGTTGCACAGTTCTTCGATGTTATGGGGCGGAATATTCGTCGCCATCCCCACCGCGATCCCGCTTGACCCGTTCGCCAGCAGGTTTGGGAAAGACGCAGGCAACACGACCGGCTCTGACAATGTGCCATCGTAGTTGTCGCGAAAATCAACAGCGTTTTCGGTTAGCCCTTCAAGCAGCGCTTCTGCCGCTGCCGTCATCCGCGCTTCTGTGTAGCGCGACGCCGCCGGATTATCCCCGTCGATATTGCCAAAGTTCCCCTGCCCGTCGACCAGCGGATAACGAACGTTGAAATCCTGCGCGAGACGCGCCATCGCATCGTAAATCGCCGCATCCCCGTGCGGGTGATAGTTGCCCATCACATCGCCCGAAATCTTGGCCGATTTCCGGAAACCACCGCCCGACGCAAGCCGCAATTCGCGCATCGCATAAAGAATACGCCGATGCACCGGCTTCAACCCGTCACGGGCATCCGGCAACGCACGATGCATAATCGTGCTTAGCGCATATTGCAGATAGCGGGACCCGATCGCGCGGCGCAAAGGCTCTGCGATAATGGGCTCCATATTGGGGTCGTCAAGCAAATCACTCATAGATGATGTTGTAAACGTGGCCCGCCAGCAGCGCCAGAGGCGTTATTCTCTTGCATCCACTTTTTCGCGTTTCACTTTGAAAAAATAATATTTGCGGCCAGCCCAACGAAGACAACGCCAGCAACGCGATTAATCCAAACCTCGGTTTTCGGTGAGCGGTTGAGCAATTCTGACAAGCTTCCCGCCGCAAGGGCGATGCAGCCAAAAACCAAAAAGACCGCCAAAATAAACAATGCCCCCAATTGAGCAGCCTGCATAGGCAACTGACCCAATGTGGGCTTCATGAACTGCGGAAAGAACGCCAGGAAAAAGATCGCCACCTTGGGGTTTGTGATATTCATGATGAACCCACGCCGATAGAGCTGCCCGCCGCTCAGTCGAGGAACGTCATCGTCGTGGCTCGAAGCTTTTGCGCCAAACGCTTTATAGGCCAAGAACAGCAAATATCCGGCGCCCGCGAACTTGATGACGGTAAATGCGGTAGCGCTGGCGGCAATCAAAGCGGCAAGCCCAAGCGCGACCGCGATTGAGTGAATTACCAGCCCCGAGCATAATCCCAGAACAACCATCATGCCCGCTCGTGCACCACTTACCGCAGATTGGGTCAAGACAAAGATATTGTCCGGTCCGGGCGACAATCCCAAAAGGATCGCCGCGAGCATAAATGCGCTTAGTATTTCAATCGGAAGCATGGAACCCTCATTGCTAGACGTCAAAGCCGTAACCGAGTTCGCGGCCTCAAACAATCGTCTTGCATTGACAGGATCGCAGCCCATCTGCCATGCGAAGACACCGAACGCGAAAACAGGCATCTCATGCAAAAATCCATCCTCATCACCGGATGCTCATCCGGCATTGGCTACGACGCCGCCCACGGCCTGAAAGCCCACGGCTGGCGCGTTTTTGCGACCTGCCGCAAACAGGAAGACTGCGACCGCCTGATCGCAGAGGGTTTCGAAAGCCCCCGCCTTGATCTCGCCGACGAAGACAGCATCACAGAAGCGCTTGCGCATATCCTGAATGAAACCGGCGGCGCCCTTGATGCGCTGTTCAACAACGGAGCCTACGCCATCCCCGGAGCGGTCGAAGATCTGCCCCGCCAAGCGTTTCGTGAAATTTTTGAAACCAACCTCTTTGGCACCCAAGATCTGACCAACCGCGTCATCCCCGTGATGCGCAAACAGGGTCACGGGCGGATCATCAACAACTCTTCGGTTCTTGGACTGGTCGGCTATTCATGGCGCGGCGCTTATGTCGCCACGAAATTCGCGCTGGAAGGTCTGACAGATACGCTAAGACTGGAACTGCGTCCCACTGACATTCACGTCATCCTTTTCGAACCCGGCCCTGTCACCTCGAAGATCCGACAAAACTCGATCCCGCATTTTGAACGCTTTATCGACTGGAAAGCCTCGGCCCTGAGCCGTCTATACGAAAAGCTGATCCATCGGCTCTACCAAGACCGCGAGCCGGACTTTTTTGAGCTTCCCGCATCTGCTGTCACCAAAAAGCTGATCCGCGCGCTGGAAAGCCCAAGACCTAAACCCCGCTATTATCTTACAACGCCGACCTACGTCTTCGGCGCCCTGCGGCGCATCCTTTCAACACGCTGGCTGGATGCGATCCTTTCGCGCGGTTGAAACCCCTTCGCTTTTCGACAATTTGCCCCTAAATACACAGAAACCGGCAAAAAAGGCTGACCCATGTTCAACGATCCTCTCTTCATCATCGTCCTCATCGCTATGGCGGCGGTCGTCCTGATCCTTGCACGGGGTCTCAGCTTTTTTGGCAAAGGCGGCGCAGAAGCGGCCAAGCAATCCAACAAAATGATGCGCTGGCGGATCTACGCGCAATTCGCAGCGGTTGTTCTTGTGATCCTCTTCGTCTGGATCCGCGGCGGCATCTGATGGTTGTCCTGAACAAAATCTACACCCGCACCGGCGATAAGGGCGATACCGCTCTTGGCAACGGCGACCGCGTCGCCAAACACGACGCCCGCGTGAACGCCTATGGCACCACGGATGAGCTGAACGCCTTTGTCGGCACCGCCCGCCTGCATGCCTCCGGCGCAATTGACGACAAACTGGCGCTGATCCAGAACGACCTCTTTGATCTGGGCGCAGACCTCTGCCGCCCCGAAATGGATAAAGACGCCGACGCCGAATACCCGCCGCTGCGTGTGACCGACGGCCAAACCGACCGGCTCGAATCCGAGATCGACGCGATGAACGCCAACCTGACACCACTGCGCAGCTTCATCCTGCCCGGTGGCTCGCCGCTGGCCGCGCATCTTCACGTCTGCCGCACTGTTGCCCGCCGCGCGGAACGGCTGTGTACCGACCTTGCCACCAAGGACGACATCAACCCTTCAGTGATCCGTTACCTCAATCGCCTGTCCGATTGGTTCTTCGTTGCCGCCCGAACAGCCAATGAAAACGGTGAAAACGACGTGCTCTGGGTTCCGGGCGCAAATCGCTAACTCGCCCAATTTCATCTTTCCAAAAATACTCAAAATCTCTCGAATTTGCAGAATTCGGAAGAAACGCGACGTCCGTGAACGCTAACGTGACGATTTTTCTCTGTTTCCCTTTGGCGCAACCCGCTATCAGAGCGCCTGAGAGCTTGAATCAGTCGCATCCGCGGCTTGTTGTAACTTAGGGGAGAACTACGCCCATGAAGGTCCTAGTACCTGTCAAGCGTGTGATCGACTACAACGTGAAAGTCCGTGTTAAAGCGGACGGAAGCGGTGTTGATCTCGCGAACGTCAAAATGTCGATGAACCCATTCGACGAAATCGCCGTGGAACAGGCCATTCGCCTGAAAGAAGCTGGCAAAGCAGACGAAGTTGTCGCCGTTTCGATTGGTGTCAAGCAGTCTCAGGAAACGCTCCGCACGGCCCTCGCAATGGGCGCGGACCGCGCGATCCTCGTTGTGGCGGCTGATGACGTCCACACCGACATCGAGCCTCTGGCCGTTGCCAAGATCCTTGCCAAAGTTGTTGAAGAAGAACAGCCGGGCATCGTTTTGGCTGGCAAACAGGCGATCGACAACGACATGAACGCAACCGGTCAGATGCTGTCCGCCCTTCTGGGTTGGTCGCAAGGCACCTTCGCGTCGGAACTCGACATCGACGGCGACAAAGCTATTGTCACCCGCGAAGTTGACGGCGGTCTTCAAACCATCAACGTCACGATGCCAACCATCATCACCGTTGACCTGCGTTTGAACGAACCTCGTTACGCATCGCTTCCAAACATCATGAAAGCGAAGAAAAAGCCGCTGGATGAGAAAACTGCCGACGATTACGGCGTTGATGTCTCGCCTCGTCTTGAAATCGTAAAAACCGAAGAGCCTGCTTCTCGTGCTGCAGGTATCGTTGTCGGCTCTGTCGATGAACTGGTTGAGAAACTCAAAGAAGCGGGGGCTGTGTAATGTCTGTACTTCTTCTTGCCGAAGTAAATGATGGCGAACTGGCGATGGACGCCACTGCCAAGGCTGTTAACGCTGCTCAGGCTATGGGCGACGTAACTGTACTCTGCGCTGGTGGTTCTGCCGCTGCTGCAGGGGAAGCTGCTGCGAAAATCGCAGGCGTTTCCAAGGTACTGGTTGCCGAAGACGCATCGCTTGGTCACCGCATGGCGGAATCAACCGCAGCGCTGATCGTTTCGCTTGCCGATGGTTACAGCCACATCGTAGCCCCAGCCACCACCGACGCGAAAAACGTCATGCCACGCGTTGCAGCCTTGCTCGACGTTATGGTCATTTCGGACGTGTCCGGCGTTGTAGACGGCGACACATTCGAGCGTCCAATCTACGCAGGCAACGCGATCCAAACCGTGAAATCTTCGGACGCGAAAAAAGTCGTCACCATCCGTACGTCGACATTCGACGCGGCTGGCGAAGGCGGTTCGGCATCTGTCGAATCCGTTTCGGCTGCTGCAGACCTAGGTCTGTCGTCGTGGGTTGAAGACAAGGTTGCCGCAAGCGACCGTCCAGAACTGACGTCTGCTGGCGTTGTTGTTTCGGGTGGCCGTGGCGTTGGCTCGGAAGATGACTTTGCCCTTATCGAGAAGCTTGCCGACAAACTCGGCGCAGCTGTTGGCGCATCGCGCGCGGCGGTTGATAGCGGTTACGCGCCTAACGACTGGCAGGTTGGTCAGACCGGTAAGGTCGTTGCACCAGACCTCTATGTTGCTGTTGGTATCTCGGGCGCGATCCAGCACTTGGCTGGCATGAAGGACTCAAAAGTCATCGTCGCGATCAACAAAGACGAAGAAGCACCAATCTTCCAGGTTGCTGACTTTGGTCTTGTTGCTGACCTCTTCGATGCTGTTCCTGAGCTGACCGAAAAGCTGGGCTAAGGTCTATTTGTAGCGTTTCGACGTACAAATATTACAAATGTCTACAAACGGCCCGCTAACCGCGGGCCGATTTTGGTTTAGCGAAGGTGCTGTCTTAGGATTGGGCCAAGCGCCTTTGAAACTTCGTAATGCGCCAAAGGCCCGAGCATCTGTGAAGCGGCCGCCTGTTCGTAATCCAGAAAGTACATCCCATCCGTCCCCATAGCACGCGCTTCTTCACTATACCCGACAGAAACACACCCCAGTGATCTGCTTTTCACCATATCAATCATACGCTTAGTCACCAGATGCGGGTTTACGTCTATCGCGGTATCGGGCGGCAAGTGATCAGCCATCCACAACAAAACGACCCGTCCGTTTAGCCGGTCGATCAACTGGCGCATGCGCATTACCCAAGTTTCCTGTAGGCTTTTGACCATAAGATCATACCGATCAGACTGTCGCTGCTTTGCCCTGACCAAAAGGTGTTTGGTAAAGTTGAATTCCATAAAATCTAGTTCGGGAAACAACCTTTCCATCAGCGGCGACGCCTGAATGAACCTGTCGTTCCGTCTTGGGTGAACCGTGTAAAATCGGTTTGAAAGGTCGGTGGCACCCATGACCTGAAGAACCGTAATATCTGCTCGATTACATATACTTAACAAGCTGTCGTCCTGCAAAATGGCATCAAGTCCACCGTTGTTGCAGCCAAGATTAACGCAGGTTTTTCCAAGCTCATCCTGCATCATTGCGGGATACGGCGTCGCAACGAACTTGCCATAAGTTTCAGTGCCGCCAATAAATGCAACGTAGTCTTCGGTTAGCCGTCTCTTTGGCCCGCGATACAACATCCGAGAACTTCCATAGCGGCATATACGATAATCTAACGCGGTCTCTGCCCAGTTGGTTTGGTGCATACTCACCTCCACTCATACTAACTCACCCACCCACATCTATCTGCTTGAATTCCTAGCAAGTTCTTAAACTTCCAATTTGATTTAACGTCGCTACTTGCAACCAAGCAGGCCGACTGCATAAGGTCAGTTAGCAAACAAAACGAGGTTGATAACATGGAAGTCAGGCAAGTCGGCATCATCGGCGCGGGTCAAATGGGCAACGGTATTGCACACGTCATGGCCCAAGCCGGCTATGAGGTGTTGCTCAACGATATCTCGCAGGATGCGATTGATAAGGCACTGGCAACCATAGACAAAAACCTCAACCGCCAGATCAGTAAAGGCAGTTTGACCGAGGTTGAAAAAGCCGAAACTCTAAGCCGAATTGCCACCACACAGACATTGTCCGACCTCGGGCAAACCGATCTGGTGATCGAAGCCGCGACCGAGCGTGAAGTCGTAAAAACTGCGATTTTCAACGAACTTGTCCCGCATCTTCAACCGCACACAATTCTTACGTCGAATACATCGTCAATTTCAATCACTCGTCTTGCAAGCGGAACGGACCGGCCAGAACGTTTCATGGGATTCCATTTTATGAACCCAGTTCCGATCATGCAGCTGGTCGAATTGATCAGGGGCATCGCGACCGATCAGGAAACCTACAAAGCATGCCTGCAAGTCGTTGAAAAACTGGGGAAAACCGCAGCATCAGCAGAAGATTTCCCTGCATTCATCGTGAACCGGATTCTGATGCCGATGATCAATGAAGCCGTCTATACGCTCTACGAAGGTGTCGGATCGGTGAAGTCCATCGACGAATCCCTAAAGCTTGGCGCCAACCACCCTATGGGACCGCTAGAGCTTGCTGATTTCATTGGTTTGGACACATGTCTTGCGATCATGAACGTTTTGCACGACGGCTTGGCGGATACGAAATATCGCCCCTGTCCGTTGCTGACAAAATATGTAGAAGCTGGTTGGTTGGGACGTAAAACGAAACGCGGGTTTTATGATTATCGCGGCGATGTGCCGGTTCCAACGCGCTAGTCTGTTTCTTTAAGCGCCAATGTACGCTCACGAAGCCACGCCATAAACTCACGCGGATTCCTGCTGCGCTCTTGTGCCTCTTCGGGAGACACAGCCACGCCAATTACTGGTTTCTGAGGCTTATCAAAGGCATAGGCTACCTCGTGTAGCAAAAGCGATTGACGAAGCGTAGACGAAATCTGGTTCGCCATGTGATACCAGCGCGAATTTGATCCCGGGAAGAACATTGGCACGACCGCAGCTTTCGACGTGCGGATCAGCTTGGCAGTAAATACGTTCCACTCAGCTTCGATCGCTTCGCCAAACATCTTTTCGGCTGCTGCTACGGTGCCGGAAGGAAACAACGCAACCAATCCACCGTTCGACAAATGCGCGCGCGCCGCATTGCGCATTTCGATCATTTTCTTTTGTGCGTCCTCTTCGTGTGGAAACGGCACGGGGATCATGTATTTCGCTGCACTTTCGTCAATACCGGTCAGCAACGAACGCGTCAGAATACGGTAGTCATCACGGCAGCGGCCAATCAGATCCGCAAGGATCATGCCATCGACAAGCCCATGCGGGTGGTTCGCCACAAGGATAACAGGCCCCACGGGGGGAATGTTGTCTATCTGGGACTGTGGCGTCTGCAACTCGATGCCCATCGACTTCATCGTTGCTGGCCAAAACGCCTGACCTTTTGGAGGGTCGATCTTTTCGAATTCTCTAATCCGACGGATGATGGTGATTTTCCCCGTCATCCACTCAATCGCGCGAATTACTGTGCGTTTTATCGGGCTTTCAAACGTGTCAGAATAGGTAAGGCTGCGACGATCATAGATCGGGCCATCTTCCTTGGCTGGCTTGATTGTCGAATTTTCGTTCACGCCGTCTACCACGTTGCAGTGTCACCAAATGCGGGTTGGTGCTATGCACCTTCACCGAAGTAATCTTCGACCAGGTTTTTAAGAGCGCCGCTAAGTTGATCGGCCTCGGGCCCGGAAGTTCGAACCTCAATAGTAGTTCCTCTAGACGCTGCCAACATCAAAAGGCCCATAATACTGTCCCCAGAAGCACTAATTCCGTCCTTTGAAACCTCTGCCGCCGCGTCGAACTGCTCTACAACCTCGACGAACCGTGCCGAAGCGCGTGCGTGCAGTCCCTTTTCGTTTATGATTTTTAGTTCCAAATCCAGTCTCCGAACAAATGTGGCTGGTTAGGACACACCACCATCGTGGTAGTCGATGTATTTTCTACCCGCGGTGAGTGAGGCTTGAATGGCGTCGTCGATATTACGATTTCGGCACTTGGTGAGCTTTACCAACATTGGCAAATTCGCACCGTAAAGGATTTTTCTGTCGGTGGGGCTACAGGCAAACAACGATAGATTGGAAGGCGAGCCCCCAAACATATCAGTCACAACAACCACGCCATCGCCTTCGTCGACGCTATCGGCAGCGGCGCAGATTTCCTGTTGTTTTTGGATGCGGTCGTCTTCGGGTCCAGTCGATATCGCAAGCAAGCGGTCCTGTTTGCCGACAACATGTTCGACAGCAGCCCGATATTCTTTTGCCAAGCCGCCATGTGCGACAATCACGATGCCTATCAAGGCAACTACACCTTACTTCACTTGGGCCGCGTATTCGCGACGTTCCAGTTCCCTATGTCGAATAGACACCTGAGTTGTATCAAGTTCAAGGGCATGGCCAAGCTTTTCAGCCATTGCCACAGACCTATGTTTGCCGCCGGTGCATCCAACACCAATCGTCATATGCGCCCTGCCCTCTTTTTTAACTGCGGGCAACATCAAACGAACCATCTCGTGTATTTTTGTAAAGTAGGACGCAAAAAGCGGGTCTTCATCTATATAGGCCGCAACTTTCGGGTCCTGTCCGGTTTTGTCGCGCAACTCAGGCGCCCAATGCGGGTTGCGTAAAAACCTGCAATCAAAGACCAGATCCAACCCTGCAGGAATTCCGCGCTTGTAGGAAAAACTTTGAACAGACAGAGCCAACGGCAAACTGCTGTCATTTCCATACCAGCGGTTAATTTCGGCCTTCAGGTCGTGCGGTGAAAACTCGGTCGTGTCGATCACAATATCGGCCCGCGCACGGATTGGCTTTAGGATATCAATTTCCGTTTCGATACCCACATGGGGGCTATCATCCTCGGACATCGGATGACGCCGACGTGTTTCGGAATATCTTCGTAGCAGAATATCTGGACTGCACTCAACAAATATCAGTTCAGGACGAACATCCGAGGAATTTGAAAGTTCGGAAAGGATATCCAGCACACCGTTCACACTGAAATCCCTGTTTCGGATATCAAGCCCCATAGCCATGGGACCGCTGGGCGGATTATCTTTCAATAGGCGCGTGACGTAGCGAAGAGGCAGATTGATGATGGTCTCAAAGCCCATATCTTCAAGCGCGTTAATGGCTGTTGTGCGCCCACCACCCGACGGGCCGGTTACAAAAACCAGGTTAGGTATTTGTGACGGCAACGCATCTTGCGGTTTTCGATCTACGGCATTCATGCAAACCGACCTGCTTTGAGTAACTGCAATAGTGCAGCTGGAAAGGATGGAGTGTTAGATTTGTAATAACACGGAAAATCATGCCCAAGGATTTCTATTATCCGATTTTCAGGCAATCGTTGCGTTTCAGTTTTTTCCAAATTGACCAGCACGTCAATAAAAACGTGCTTTTTGTAGTCAGCATTTAAAATACCGACTTCGCGCGCTTCTATTTTACCGCCTATTGTTGCTGGTGGAGAAGCCTTAAGTTTGTTGTCGGTTCTGATCAGCAGCACCCGATCATCCGCAACCAGGCAAGCCCCTAACGCCATAAGCTCAAGCGCGAGTGACGACTTGCCGCTGCCGGATGGGCCAATGATCAGCAATCCTTTGTCGCCCAAGGCGACACAGGACGCGTGGAGGATCAGATCAAATTTATCACTTGTTCGAGACGACTCAGACACCGGATCAGAACGGCATACCGATAACGAACCGCGCACCGAGAGGTTCTAAGGTAATGTCAGCATCAGTCGGGCGGATATTTTCAGCCCAAATTACGCCACCGTGTGCCTCGACGATCTGCTTTGAGATCGCCAGCCCAAGACCGGAGTTATTGCCAAATTGGCCTTCTGGGCGTTCCGAATAAAACCGCTTGAAGATTTTGGTCAGCGCCTGTTCGGGAATTCCGGGGCCGGTGTCTTCGACAACAACAAGAACCCGATTGTCATTCACCAGCGCAATTCTCGACATGGAACCGCTCCTTGGTTTTGTTAAGTATGCCTGCCATTTATTTTTTCAAGGGATACTGGCCTTTTTGCGAGTTTCGATCAACTGCAAACTGCGAATCAGAGGGTTTACCCAAGTGATCCAACGAAAATATGGTAAATATCCCGCTAAGATCGAAGGCGAGGTTTCCTATATACGAAATGGTAGCGCTAAATACTTCAGGTTTGCGCTAACTGCGCTAAAGCGCCCTGTTACACTCAGTACACGTCATGTTAATACCAAGATGCGAAAGGGAAATTTCGCACCGTTATAACTAACATTGCGGCTATAGGAGCGCGGTAAACATGACCTTTGGACGGGTGAATCCAAAAAACAGACTGGCTGATCACGGGATCGAAGGGCTGGGCGATGTCTATTATAACCTTCTTGAGCCTGCTTTGATCGAACAGGCCCTTAAACGCGAAGAAGGCAGTCTCGGTCTTGGCGGAACATTCCTTGTAAGCACTGGAAAGTTCACTGGTCGCTCCCCCAAAGACAAACACGTTGTAAGAACTCCAGATGTTGCTGACAGCATCTGGTGGGAAAACAACGCTGAAATGTCGTCCGAAGGTTTTGACGCGCTTTATGAAGATATGCTCGAACATATGAAGGGCCGGGACTATTTTGTTCAGGACCTCGTCGGTGGTTCTGATCCCGCATATTCGATCAACGTCCGCATGGTGACCGAGCTTGCATGGCACGGTCTTTTCATCCGCCATATGCTTCGTCGCCCAGATCAGGAAACGCTGGACGAGTTCATGCATGACTTCACTGTCATCAACTGCCCAAGCTTCCAAGCTGACCCAAAGCGCCACAACTGCAACAGCGAAACCATCATTGCGATGAATTTCGAACGCAAGATGATCTTGATCGGCGGTACAGAATACGCTGGTGAAAACAAAAAATCCGTTTTCACCCTGCTGAACTACATGCTGCCCGAGAAGGGCGTCATGCCGATGCACTGCTCGGCCAATCACGCGCTCAACAATCCTGTTGATACGGCAGTATTCTTCGGCCTGTCAGGCACAGGTAAGACCACCCTTTCAGCGTCCCCAGACCGTGTATTGATCGGCGACGACGAACATGGTTGGTCGGATCGTGGCACCTTTAACTTCGAAGGTGGCTGCTACGCCAAAACCATCAACCTTAGCGCCGAAGCCGAGCCTGAAATTTATGCGACAACGCAGAAATTCGGCACCGTCATCGAAAACATGGTCTATGACGAGCAATCGCTTGAACTGGATTTCGAAGACGACAGCCTGACCGCCAACATGCGGTGCGCTTACCCGCTCGACTATATTTCAAACGCATCAAAAACGTCGCTTGGCGGTCACCCCAAGAACATCATCATGCTGACATGTGATGCATTTGGCGTCCTGCCTCCGATTGCACGCCTGACGCCAGCCCAGTCGATGTATCACTTCCTGTCGGGCTTCACATCAAAGGTCGCTGGCACCGAGCGTGGCGTAACCGAACCACAACCGACATTCTCGACCTGCTTTGGCGCCCCTTTCATGCCACGCCGTCCAGAAGTCTATGGCAACCTTCTTCGTGAAAAGATCGCGAAACACGGTGCAACTTGCTGGCTGGTCAACACTGGATGGACCGGTGGCGCACACGGAACTGGGTCTCGCATGCCAATCCGCGCTACCCGCGCGCTTCTTGACGCGGCGTTGAACGGTACTTTGGCCGAAGCGGATTTCCGCAAAGATCCAAACTTTGGCTTTGCGGTTCCAAAGTCAGTTCCCGGCGTAGCTGAGGTTCTTCTTGATCCTCGCCGGACATGGGAAAACTCAAGTGAATATGACGAGCAAGCTGCGAAACTGGTTCAGATGTTTGCTGACAACTTTGAGCAATACGTTCCCTATATCGACGAAGACGTGAAAGCAGCGGCGATCGGCTAATCACCAAACAGACCTGATTGAATAAACAATGAAGCCCTGATCTTGGTCAGGGCTTCATTCGTTTAAAAGCTCTGACAGTTTGGCCACGGTGTTCATATTGCGCATGGTGCCTTTGTTGGCAGAAGGCGCGACCAGCTTGGATTTGCTCATTCCGGACGGGTATTTGATGTAGAGAACCCCTGGCCCTGCGACCATTTCTTCGTCTTTCAAACCTTTTGCCGCCGAAATGTCCGTTTGCGATGGGATTTCATCTAAGAAGAGAACGCCGACCTGATTGGCTGGATGATCAGGGAATGGGTTTTCGTCATGCACGACCTGCATCTGCGCGGCATTTAAGACAAATAGTCCAATATCGCGGCCAAAATAGCCGGTAAGCTTTGCGTTCAATGCCGCCTGCGCGTCGGTTTGCGAAAGAGATGTGTCGAACACCACATTGCCACTGGCAAGAAGCGTCTTTGAGTTTTCGAAACCGATATCCGCACACATAGTGCGCAACTCTGCCATGGGAAGTTTGCCCGTACCACCAACGTTAACCGCACGTAAAAGGGCTGCGTATTTCTGCATTGTTTATCCTACTTTCCTAGCCACCAAGAACACAGCTGCATCCGGTCGCGGTCTGAACCTATAGTCGATCACAAAGCCGGCCGCTTCAAGTTCGGACGTAAGCTGGGTTTCGTCAATGAAGTGCACATCGGGCAGCAAGCCAAATGCTCTTGCAATTGGCAGGATGTATTTCAGGAATACGTTCGACGCACCAAGGCACACGGTACTAGAAAAGAAATACCCACCCGGTTTCAAACCTTCCCAGACATGACGAATGACGCTTTCACGATCCTCTAGTAGATGAATGATGCTCATCCCCAACACAGCGTCATTGCTATTTTGCCCGATCGCATCGACTTCGATGTTCATCTGCTGAAAACGGACGTTGCTTGCGTCTGCCTTTGCGCGTTTCTGTTCGGCAAATGCAAGCATCTTGCCCGAGATATCGGTCGCAAGAACTGAATTCGCCGATGAAGACAGGGCTAGCGCAGTTCCGCCCGTCCCGCACCCGAATTCGAACACCTTGTGATGGGATTCAAGATACCCCCGAATAGAATCAAGCTTATGCTGATAGGATTTTTCGTCCGCTATTGGCTGCTTGGAATAACTTTTCGCGATCCTGTCCCAGAACTTCAGGTGATTTTTCATACACGCCTCCCTTGTGAATCATATGGAGGTGTCGCGAAGTATTACAAACCTACGCGTGACAATCGTTCGGCGAAACACCGCTCTAGTGCAAGCTGCAACGCAGCAATCCAAACTGCACGGGCTTGGGTGAACAAGCAAAAAAACAGCCATATTCACCAGGGGAACTGCGACGCTATTACCGCTCGTCAAGTAATTTACTATCGAATACACACATCTTTACGCATTTATGTTGCGCTGCACTTGCAAAGGAACTATCCCATGCTGCAGCGTAGAAAGAACGCCAAAACCACACGACGAACAGGATAATTCGATGACAACAGCTGCTCTTCTTCCCGACCTTCTTTCTTTGACAGGAGCGGCCGTTGCCCCTGCAGAAACGGTATTTGATAGTGCGAAGTCCGCAGTTCAAGAGCTTGTCTCAAAGGACGGCCGCGTCAGTGGCGGCTTGATTGAAGAACACCAAAATGCAGCGCACGGCCTGTCGTGGATCGCGACCTATGTCGAATCCCTACGCCAGATGCATGGCTGGGCCGAGCGACTGAAATCCGACGGTAAACTTGGTGAAATCGAACAGCTTATTCTGCAGATCGGCTTTGGCGAATATCTTGCTCAGCTTCGTGGCGGCATCCCGATGAGTCAGGGTGAAATCATTCGCCTTTCTGATGCCGGTGCCGATGGTTCTGCGCTGAACACGCCCGAGATTGATCGCCTGATCACTGACGGCAATTCGCAAGCCGCAAAAACGCGTCTTGTTGAACTAATGCAAGAGCAGGTCGCCAACACCACGCTTGGGGCGACCGGTCTTGACGAAGAGCTTGAGATGATCCGCGAACAGTTCCGTCGCTTTGCTGTCGAAAAAGTCGAACCTTTCGCGCATGAATGGCATCTGAATGACGAACTTATCCCGATGGAGATCATCGAAGAGCTTGCCGAAATGGGCGTCTTTGGTCTGACCATTCCGGAAGAATACGGTGGATTTGGCCTGTCCAAAGCGTCGATGGTCGTGGTTTCAGAAGAATTGTCGCGCGGCTACATCGGTGTTGGTTCCCTTGGCACCCGTTCGGAAATCGCTGCAGAACTGATCGAAGGCGGCGGCACCGACGAACAAAAAGCCCACTGGTTGCCCAAAATCGCCAGTGCCGAGATTTTACCCACAGCGGTCTTTACCGAACCCAACACAGGCTCTGACCTTGGATCGCTTCGCACCCGCGCTGTGAAAGACGAAAACGGCGATTACAAAGTCACCGGCAACAAAACATGGATCACGCATGCCGCGCGGACCCACGTCATGACATTGCTGGCCCGCACAAATTCCGACACGACCGATCACCGTGGTCTTTCAATGTTCCTGGCTGAAAAAACGCCCGGCACCGACGAAACACCCTTCCCGACCGAAGGCATGACCGGTGGCGAAATCGAAGTGCTTGGATATCGCGGCATGAAGGAATACGAACTGGGCTTTGACAACTTCCACGTCAAAGGTGAAAACCTGTTGGGCGGCGAAGAAGGTCAAGGTTTCAAACAACTGATGCGCACATTTGAAGCGGCCCGCATTCAAACGGCTGCGCGTGCTATTGGTGTGGCTCAGGCGGCGCTGGACGTCGGCATGCAATACGCACAAGACCGTAAACAGTTTGGCAAGTCGCTAATCAATTTCCCTCGTGTTGCCAACAAACTTGCAATGATGGCTGTCGAAATCATGATCGCACGCCAACTGACCTATTATTCCGCTTGGCAAAAAGATCACGGCCACCGCTGCGACCTAGAGGCTGGTATGGCCAAGCTGCTTGGTGCCCGCGTGGCTTGGGCTGCAGCAGATAACGCCCTGCAAATCCACGGCGGTAACGGGTTCGCGCTGGAATACAAGATTAGCCGCATTCTGTGCGACGCCCGTATTCTGAACATCTTCGAAGGTGCTGCAGAAATTCAGGCACAGGTGATTGCGCGACGCCTGTTTGATTAACCTCAGCTTGCCCAAACGCGGGCCAACGCTTTGGCCTCAAGCAAGAGCGCGGACAGGACGGGGGTGTATGGCTCTCGATGTGGCGCGATAAGCCCGACGCGATGGCTCGCTTCGGGCGCGACCAAGGGCGTGGCGTGAACCTGTTCACCAGCAAGATATATCTCAGCGGCTTTAACAGGCAAAATCGTTGCCCACCCACCACTTAGAACATGGCTGATCAGCACTGTGATCGTATTCGCCTCAACCCGGGGATGGACCGATACCCCAGCTTCGGTCAGGTAGAGATTGATGATCCGCCGGTTCAGCATGTCTGGCGTCAACAAACACAAAGGCATGTCGCTTAGCTCGTTCCATTGGATCGCATCACGATCCAGCTTGTCGGCTGTGATTAACACGTAGGTTTCGGCATAAAGCGGTTCAGTCACCACACGCCCAAGTGGCTCGTCGTCCAGATACGAAACCCCTGCATCAATCTCTAGGTTTTCCATCATTTCAAGAATTTGCGCCGATGAGCGCGACAGAATTGAGAGCCTGACATTCGGGTGCTTTTTCGCAAATTCTGTCGTCAACTGAGACGACGCTGACAAAGCCGTTGGAATGACCGCCAAACGTAAATTACCTGACAGGCCCTGACGCGCGAAACGCATCTCTTCTTTCATGGAGCGCGCATCTGAAACGATCTGACGGGCCCATTCCTGAACCCGCTGACCTTCTGGGGTCAGCCCTTTGAAACGTGAGCCACGATAAACCAGCATCACACCCAACTGTTCTTCTAGCTGTTTGATCGCAGCGGAAAGGGTCGGTTGCGTCACGCCGATTTCTTCGGCGGCTTTACCGAAATGCTGGGTTTTAGCTAAGGCCAAATACATCTCAAGCTTATCAATCATCGGGCTGCCTTTTTTCTTAGCTGGTCCAAAAACCTTTGGCGTGCGTCCGGTAGCGGCTTGCCAACCTGACCTTCTGCAAGTCGGGAATGCAGAAAATATCCCGTTGTGTCCAGCGCCTGCACAACCTCTTCGTCCGAAGCCTCGCCTTCACCATGCATACATTTTGGCAAGGGTAACATCCGATCCGCCCATTCTCCTGCGCCCTGAGCGGATACTGCGCGGCCCGATTTTGGCGACACGTAGATTAGATTTCTCCGGACACCGGTGGCGGCACATTCTTCCAAGTGCAACCCGAACCCGAGATCCGCCAAAAAAGCCATTTCCCAGCGCAAATAGGCGAATGGCCAAAGATCATCCTGCCCTAAAAGATCCATCAAAGGGATTGTACGATCAAACAGCTCTTTATGCGCCTCTCTTTCTGGCAGTGCATAATAAAGCAGGCCCAACACCGACGAAGCCCCGGCAAGGGCCAATCGGCTGCCCATAACAGATGCAGCTCTGCTGCGAACCGGCTCGATCGTGAAGCTACCAATGTGTTCTTCCAGTCTGGCGCGCCAAGTGACGTCCACCTGTGCGCCCGACTGCAAAATGGGGGCCATCTTGCGGCTTTGACCACCCCGAACCACGCCCGAATGCACACCGTGATCACGCGTAAAGACGGCTGCGATTGCGCTCGTCTCTCCGTGCGATCTTACGTTCAGCAATAGCCCTTCTTCACGCCAATCCAAGACGATCCCTTTTCATCTTCTGACTGAAAGTATCCTCGGGGGTGAATTTCCCCGCAAGGGGAAAGAGGGGGCAGACAGCCCCCAGACACCGCGACGCGCCAAAGGCGCGGCGCAATCATTCCGACAAACCGGCTTCATCCAATAGATGACGGGCCTGTGCGTCCTCGACCTCGACAACCCAAATATCGCGGTCAAACTCCCGCTGGCGCGCGATCGCCACATCAACGTCGTGTTCACCACCTTGGGTCAAAACATCCCATTTTCTGGTGTCGTTAAGGATATCAAACACCCGCTGATACACAGTCGCCTGCCCGTCCAACGTGTTGAGCTTTACAAGTATCGTGCCAGCCGTGTCGTCGCCATGAGCAACCACAAACGCGGGAATGTCCTGTAGCCGAAGTCGGGCCAGATAGGCCTGTACCCAGAAATCAGCCGTCAGGCGCATCAGGTATTGCCGTCTTTGAAGTTCAGACCCATTTCCGAATACCGCGCAGCTTCATCCTGCCAGCCTTCGCGAACTTTAACCTGCAAGAACAAATGTACCTTGCGCCCCAAGAACTCTGACAGCTCTTCGCGTGATGCCTTCGAGATCGCCTTGATCGTTTCGCCCTTGTGGCCAAGGATAATGCCTTTGTGGCCATCGCGGGCGACATATATAATCTGCTCAACACGCGCCGAGCCGTCTTTGCGCTCTTGCCAGTTTTCCGTCTCTACAGTCAGCTGATAGGGCAGTTCCTGATGAAGCCGCAGCGTCAGCTTTTCGCGGGTCATCTCGGCCGCAATCATGCGCATTGGCAAATCAGCGATTTGGTCTTCGGGATATAGCCAAGGGCTTTCGGGAAGCTGCTCTGCCAACCACGCCCGCAAATCAGCCACGCCGTAGCCCTTTTCGGCCGAAATCATGAAGGATTCCGCGAAATCATAGCGCTCGTTCAACTCTTTGGTCAGCGCCAGCAGACCTTCGGCTTTCACGCGGTCCAGTTTGTTGATCGCAAGCGCCACGGGGCGACCGTGTGCGACCTCGTCCAACCCTTCAAGAATGCGCTCAACGCCTTCGGTGATGCCACGATGTGCTTCGACCATCAGAACAACAACATCGGCATCGGCAGCACCGCCCCAAGCAGCGGCGACCATCGCGCGATCCAAACGACGGCGCGGTTTGAAAAGGCCAGGAGTATCAACAAAAACCAACTGGCTATCGCCTTCGATTGCTACGCCCCGAATTCTTGCACGGGTGGTTTGCACCTTGTGGGTTACAATCGACACTTTCGCCCCGACCATCCGGTTCAAGAGCGTCGATTTTCCGGCGTTCGGTTCACCGATGAGGGCAATGAAACCAGCCTTTGTCATTTCTTATCCACTTCTTGCAGCAATGCTTTTGCCGCGTGTTGTTCTGCAATGCGTTTTGAGCCCGCCTGAGCATCCGCGTGTAATCCGCTTTCAAGTTCGCAGCGGATGATAAATATTGGCGCGTGATCAGGACCACTGCGCGAAATCTCGGTATAAGACGGCGGTTGTTGTCCGCGCGCCTGCGCCCATTCCTGAAGCGCTGTTTTTGCGTCACGCGCGTCTGCTTCAACCTGCTGAACACGCTCGCCCCAAAGGCGTAGGATCATCGGCTTGGCAGCCTCTAGCCCACCGTCAAGATACACGGCAGCGATAACCGCTTCCATTGCATCACCCAGCAGCGCTTGTTTACGCCGCCCGCCGGTCATCATTTCAGACCGTCCGAGCTTTAAAACCGATCCGATATCAATATCTCGGGCAACTTCGGCACAGGTTTCTTTGCGCACAAGTGCATTGAACCGCGGGGCCAACTGCCCTTCTGACGCGTTTTGATCATCAGACAACAGCGCTTCGGACATCACCAGCCCCAGCACCCTGTCGCCCAGGAATTCCAAACGCTGGTTATCGGGTCGTGTGGCGCTTGATCTTGAAGAATGCGTGACCGCAGTAACAAGCAAAGCCGGATCAGAGAATTCATACCCGATCCGGCTTTGAAAAGCTTTTATGTCTGCAGCTATCTTCAATAGATTTTCTCAAAGAAGCGATCACCGCGCCATGTCCAGAAATAGAGCATGGATTTACCGGCGGATGAAAAGATTACTCGGTCAGCGCGGCCTATCAGGTTTTCATATGGAACGTATCCGACGCCACCCAAAGTCTGCGGTACGCGGCTATCGGTCGAATTATCGCGGTTGTCGCCCATAAAGAAGTAATGGCCTGCAGGCACAGTATAGACCGGCGTGTTGTCCGTTGCGCGGTCGGTCACATCAAGAACCGAATGCTCAATGCCGTTTGGCAATGTTTCGGTGTTCTTGATCTTGACGCAGTCACCACCAGTTCCCACCGGCGAATTCGCGCAAATAGGACGCAATCGTTGTGGCCCTTGCGGTCCGGCGACTTCGGTGAAGACACCGTTCATTTCTTGTGGAGCGGCTTCTCCGTTGATGTGCAGGATACCGTTCTTCATCTGAATACGATCACCCGGCAGACCGGTTAGGCGCTTGATATAATCGGTGCCAGAAACCGGATGGCGGAACACAACCACATCGCCGCGCTCAGGCTCTCCGCCAAACAAGCGACCGTTGTCACCGTCAAAGACGCCGCAGATATCTTTGGCATCGACATTCAAACCAACAGCAGGAATGCGGATCGACGGGCAAGATGCGTAGGAATAGCCGTAGGCCATTTTGTTCACGAACAGGAAATCCCCGATCAGAAGGGTGTCCTTCATCGACCCTGATGGAATCCAGAAAGGTTGAAAGAAGACAGACCGAAAAACGCCAGCGATCAGAAGCGCGTATACGACGGTTTTAATAGTTTCGAATACGGCACTGGGCTGTTTGACTTCTGTCGTCATATTAAAATTTCTCCGCTGTCGGTCTGCATGGCTACATGAGGTCAGGGGCAGAGGGTGTCAAGGTCAACCAGCAGTTATTGGCCGAGCTTCAATCACAACAAACGCCTGTGCCCACGGGTGATCATCCGTCAGGGTTACATGAATGACGGCTTCGTGCCCTTCTGGCGTCATACTATCCAACCGTTCTTTCGCCCATCCCGTGACGTGCATGACGGGCTGCCCTGTCCGCAAATTACTAACAGCCATGTCTTTCCACGCGATTCCCATACGCAATCCGGTGCCCAAAGCTTTTGAGCACGCCTCTTTGGCTGCCCAGCGTTTGGCGTAGGTTCCTGCAACGTCCATGCGCCGCTCGGCCTTGCGCTGTTCGGTTTCTGTGAAGACCCGATTGCGGAAGCGATCACCAAACCGCTTAAGCGTTCCGGCGATCCTGTCGATGTTCGCAAGGTCTGTTCCGACGCCTAAAATCAATCGATATACGGGGTGATGAAGTGGTCAACGTCACCCGTCCCTTGGTTGATGACAAGGTCAACCTGACCGGTAAGCGAAATCTGCAATCCGATTGATGGGCTATACCCGCTTGCCATGCCTTCAAGTGACAAGCCGGAAAATCCGTGCAGAACGTTTCTCATAGGGCCCTCCGTGGACGTGTCATTGCACTATCACACCGCCTAGAAGCCCAAACAAGAAGGATAATTGCCGGGATCTACCCTTCGCGGGCTTCGTTCATCAAACGACGCATTTCGGCAATTGCTGGCTCAAGCCCCACGAACATCGACTCTCCTATTAGGAAATGGCCGATATTCAGTTCCTTCGCTTCGGGCAACGCGGCAAGCGGTTTGACGGTATCGTAGGTAATTCCATGACCGATATGGACCTCTAAACCCAACGAATGCGCGTATGTGGCCATGTTGGTAATGCGTTCCAACTCGGCTGCAGATTCCTCGTGCTTGCCCTCATGGAACAGGTCACAATATGCGCCTGAATGCAGTTCCACGACGGCGGCCCCCACCCGTGCTGACGCCTCGACCTGAGCTTCGTCAGGGCCAATGAACAAAGACACCCGGCACCCAACATCGCGAAGGGGTTCGATGTATTCGACCAGCTTATTTTGCGCTCGATAAACGTCCAAACCGCCTTCGGTTGTCAGCTCTTCGCGACGCTCGGGAACGATGCATACAGCGTGCGGTTTGTGCTTCAGCGCAATCGCCTGCATTTCATCGGTCGCAGCCATTTCGAAGTTCAACGGAATAGACAGGTTGTCCATCAACGCTTCGATATCTGCGTCTCGAATGTGGCGGCGATCTTCGCGCAGGTGGGCGGTGATGCCATCCGCGCCCGCCTGTTCAGCCAATTTAGCGGCGCGCACGGGATCAGGATAATCCGTACCACGTGCATTGCGCACAGTGGCAACGTGATCAATGTTTACGCCAAGACGAAGGTCATTTGTCATTTTAGATTCCACCATCAAAACTTACCGTCAGACTAATCGGATTTCTTCGCAGCGCCAGCCTTCAGACGCGCTTTTTTGCGCAAAGCATCAAGCTTGGCTTTCACCTTGGCTGTGCGGCGCTTCTGGTAGGCACGGATCACAGGGACCGACATATAATAGGCAATCAGTCCGGCAACGACGCCTGGCACAATCCCACCGATCAGGAACGGGTAAAACACCTCATCAAAGAAATCGAAGAGACGGCTCCAGTCCGCTTCCTTTGGTGTAAAGATCGCCTTGAAATTATCCCACAAGTCGTCACTGGCACGCACGAAGGAATCCATTACGCCATGACGGCTTTCGTCGAATTGTTCTTGGTCAGTCAACCAGTACCCAGTGCGAAGCGAAACCAGTGCAATTGGGAAATACGTTAACGGATTTCCAAAAAACGTCGCCATAAGGGCGGCAAAGACATTGCCGCGCATGAGTTTCGCGATGACAAACGCAATGACAAAGTGAAGCCCGTACAAAGGTGTAAATGTAGCCGCAACACCAGCAAATATTCCGCGCGCGATGCGTTCAGGGGAATCTGGAAGACGTTTTAGGCGGTGACGAACATATTGGACTGCACGCGACCATCCCCCCCGTGGATATAATATCCGGAGAAAAATCTGACCGTAAGATCTTTTCTCGCGCCGTTTAAAGACCACGCTATGCAATTCCTTATGTGCAGTAAACGCGATTAACGCGCAACTACGATCAATTCTGCGCCCGCTCTCGCTCTGGGTCGCTTATGCGGCAAATTTCTGCGACGTCGCTTTCGGCTTCTAGGGCAGTCATAACCCGATGAAGATGTTCAGCGTCACTTAGTTCTACATCGACCGTCAACCGGAAGAAATCAGGCTTTCTGTCACTAAAATTCAAATCTGCAATATTTGCCTTTTGCTCGCCTATCAACGAACAAATCCGCCCCAACACGCCGGCATCATTACTGATCGTCATTTCCAGCGTCACGTTATGAACAGATGCGTGTTGGCCAGAATGCCAATGAAGATCAACCCAGCGGCTACTGTCAGAAATATAGTCCGCCAACACATCGCATTCAATCGCGTGAACCACGACACCGCGACCGCGCTGAGTAATACCAACAATGCGTTCCCCTGGAACAGGCTGACAGCATTTTGCACGCACAAAGCTTTGACCGTCGGATAGGCCAATTACGGCGCGCTTTGCATCGACGTCTGGTTTGTCAGAGTTCTTTTCCAACTCTGGATAGAGGGCACGAACAACCTCGCCAGCTTGAAGCTCTGCGCTGCCCAATCTCGCCAGCAGCTCGTCGCGGTCTTCAATCCGCAGTTTGGAAGCGGCTGTTTCCAAAGCCTTTTCTGTAGCTTTTTTGCCGACATGTTCAAAAGCAGCCCGCGCCAGCGCATGACCCAGTTTAACAAACCGTTCACGATCTTCTGCACGAAGGGCCCGACGGATCGCAGACTTGGCGCGACCGGTAACGGCAATATCCAACCATGTCGCCTGAGGGCGTTGCCCTTCGGCCGTGATGATGTCCACTGACTGACCATTTTTCAAACGGCTCCAAAGCGGAACCCGAAGCCCGTCAACTTTTGCACCAACAACAGCGTTACCGATACGGGTGTGAATGGCGTAGGCAAAGTCGATAGGCGTTGCACCGCGCGGCAGCTTGATCACATCGCCCTTTGGTGTGAAGCAGAACCGTTGGTCCTGAAACATTTCCAGCTTTACCGCTTCAAGAAATTCGCCGTGATCGTCGTCTTCGCCAAAGCCTTCTGCGACCGTGCTGATCCACTTGGCGGGATCAACAGCAAAGGGGTTGGCCGAACGAACACCGTCGCGATAAGACCAATGCGCCGCAACGCCGGTTTCGGCAACATCGTGCATTTGGCGGGTCCGGATCTGAACCTCGACCCGTTTACCATCACGACCGGAAACCGTTGTGTGGATCGAACGATAGCCGTTGGATTTCGGCTGGCTGATGTAGTCTTTGAACCGACCAGGAACGGCGCGCCATCTTTGGTGAATTGCACCCAGCGCACGATAACAGTCTTCTTCAGACTGGGTAATAACCCGGAAACCGTAGATGTCTGACAACCGCGAAAAAGGGATCTCTTTTTCCTGCATTTTGCGCCAAACCGAGTAGGGTTTTTTCGCGCGCCCTAGAACGTCTGCGACGATGCCAGCCTTGTCCAGTTCGTGACGCATATCGCCGGTAATCTTTTGAATGACGTCGCCAGATTCTTTTTGCATCGTCACAAAGCGACGCATAATCGAAGCACGCGCTTCAGGATTTAGAACCTTAAAGGCCATATCCTCAAGGTCTTCGCGCATGGATTGCATGCCCATACGACCAGCAAGCGGCGCGAAAATGTCCATCGTTTCACGCGCTTTTTGGCCCTGCTTTTCGGTCCGCATCGCTTTGATGGTGCGCATGTTGTGAAAGCGGTCTGCAAGCTTAACAAGGATCACACGCAGATCCTTGGACATCGCCATAAACAGCTTGCGAAAATTTTCGGCCTGTTTGGTTTCGCTTGAAGATAGCTGAAGATTGGTAAGCTTCGTGACGCCGTCGACAAGATCAGCAACTTCTGTGCCGAACTTTTCCTTCACAATCGAATACGACGCGCGGGTGTCCTCGATCGTGTCATGCAGCAGGGCTGTAATGATTGTGGCATCGTCCAATTGCTGCTCGGTCAGCAACGCGGCCACAGCTACGGGATGCGAAAAATACGGCTCTCCGGAATGACGGAATTGGCCGTCATGCATCGTAAGGCCAAATTCATAGGCCTCACGAATGAGCTTATCGTTCGTCTTGGGGTTATAATTCCGAACCAGCGCGATCAGATCATCAACGGCAATCATGCGTTTGAAGACCCCTTTGGCCGGGCCACGTTATTAACGTGGGCGCTGAGCGTCCATCAGTGCGCGCAGAAGCTTTTCTTCGGACATGTCATCTTCTGCAGGAGTGTCAGATTCTGCACCCATAAGAAGCGCCATGGAATCTTCTTCCGGCTCATCAACCTCGATCTGGGTCTGGTTAGACTCGATCAGACGCTCGCGAAGGTCTTCTGCCGACTGAGTTTCGTCAGCGATTTCGCGCAGGCTAACGACAGGGTTTTTGTCGTTGTCACGGTCAACGGTGATCGGCGAACCAGCCGAAATTTCGCGCGCACGATGTGCGGCGAGCATCACCAGATCAAACCGGTTTTGAACCTTGTCTACGCAATCTTCTACGGTCACGCGGGCCATGAAGCACTCCAATCCTAAGAGGTCTTGTGGAAAGCCGTCTTCTAATCCAGCGATTAGGCAATGACAAGGCGGGTTTTAAAGAGGTTTCACCTCATTTTTCAGATAATCTGGGAGTTCCCCAAGCATTTCTTCCACGGACTTCTGCAACACCGGATGATTCCAGTCAGGTGCGACGTCTGCCAAAGGCACCAGAACAAAGGCGCGGTCCTGAAGCCTTGGATGCGGCAATATCAATTGATCGGGCGCTTCAGCGCTCTGCTTTTCGGCGGGCAAGTCGTGCCATTCCTGCCAAATCGCCAGATTTGGAGCGATTTCGTCCTGACAAAAGAGAATATCAAGGTCCAGCGTCCGTGCACCCCAGCGCGACTTCCTCTCGCGTCCAAAGTCGCTTTCAATGCCGTGAAGCACCTCTAAAAGTTGCTCAGGCTCCAGAGACGACTCTATTTTCACCACTCCGTTAACAAAATTGGGTCCGGATCCTTCGGGAAACGCCGGAGTGTCGAAAATCCGACTCTGGGCGGTGATTCGGATTGGACCATGCCAAAGTCGGTCTAACGCCATTTCCATCGTAATTCTTGGTGGCCCATAGGTGGTTTCAACGTTTCCACCGTACGCGACACAAAAAATTCTTTTTTTCGCATGTTTTTTTTGGCTCATCCAATTCACCCAGTCTTGTCAGACGAAAATAGTTTACTATCCTATACATGTTTCGTCTTTCTGATCACCACTCACTCACTTGGAAAGACGGACCTTTATGTTGAAAGGGATACTTTATGTTTTATAAAGACGAACGGCTTGCGCTGTTCATTGACGGATCGAATCTGTACGCAGCCGCCAAAGCACTCGAATTTGACATAGACTACAAGCTCTTGCGTCAAGAGTTTATGCGTCGAGGAAAACTGCTACGTGCGTTCTACTATACCGCTTTGCTTGAAAACGATGATTATTCACCTATCCGCCCACTCGTGGATTGGCTGAATTACAACGGCTTCAACATGGTGACTAAGCCCGCCAAGGAATACACGGATTCCCAAGGGCGTCGCAAAGTCAAAGGCAACATGGACATCGAGCTTGCCGTCAACGCGATGGAGCTTGCCCCTCATGTTGATCACATTGTCTTGTTCTCTGGCGACGGTGACTTCCGGCCACTGGTCGAAAGTCTTCAACGACAGGGTGTTCGGGTTTCAGTTGTTTCGACAATCCGCAGCCAGCCACCAATGATCGCAGACGATCTACGCCGCCAAGCGGACAACTTCATCGAGCTTGAAGAACTTCGTGACGTCGTGGGTCGCCCCCCACGCGAAATGCCGCTCGAAAAGCCCGATTTCGACAGCTAAACGCACCTACTCAAAAAAAACGGGGCCGCGTAAACTTAACTGTTACGCGGCCCTGATTCTTTTGGGCATCGCTCATTTACAGGCAAATACAGGTGACATATCTAGTTCCCATAACTGGAGAACGGCATGACCGAAAAGCCCCCACTGACCCTATACCTTGCTGCGCCTCGTGGATTTTGCGCAGGCGTCGATCGCGCCATCAAAATTGTGGAAATGGCCTTAGAGAAATGGGGGGCTCCCGTCTATGTGCGCCACGAAATCGTACATAACAAATTTGTTGTCGAAGGGCTTCGCAGCAAAGGGGCGATTTTTGTCGATGAACTGGATCAATGCCCCGATGACCGACCTGTCATTTTTTCCGCCCATGGTGTGCCAAAAACCATCCCCGCAGAAGCCGCACGTCGTGACATGGTCTATGTCGATGCAACCTGCCCGTTGGTTAGCAAGGTTCATATCGAAGCGACGCGTCATTCTGAAAACGGGCTGCAAGTCATTATGATCGGTCACGAAGGCCACCCCGAAACCATTGGCACCATGGGCCAGCTTCCTGACGGCAAAGTGTTGTTGGTCGAAACGCCGGATGACGTAGTAATATTAGACGTTCTAGATCCGGAAAATCTGGCATTTGTCACACAGACAACGCTTTCGGTTGATGACACCAAGGACATCATTGCAGCACTTCACAACCGGTTCCCTATGATCAAAGGTCCCCACAAAGAAGACATCTGCTACGCCACCACCAACCGTCAGGCAGCGGTCAAGGCTATGGCCGCCAATGTGCCCGCGATGCTGGTCGTAGGGGCCCCCAATTCTTCAAACTCGCGACGCTTGGTCGAGGTCGGGCGCAAGGCCGGGTGCGGCTATTCACAACTTGTCCAACGCGCAAATGATATTGACTGGCGCGCACTTGGCGACATCTCACAAATCGGCATAACCGCCGGTGCATCTGCACCCGAAGTTTTGGTGAACGAAGTGATCGACGCTTTTCGCGACAGGTTTGACGTAAGCGTCGAAGTCGTCGAAACCGCAGAAGAAAGCATCGAATTCAAAGTCCCGCGGATCCTTAGGCAAGCGAACTGAGCCGAAAAACTAAAGCCAAGTCCGACTGGACAAACCAAAATTTGGTCCCATGCGACAACGTCAGGAGCGTCGACGTGAAACTCTTTTCAATGCCCAGTTCGGGCAATAGCTACAAAGTCCGTCTTTTGATGTCGCTTCTAGGCATCGCCTACGATCACGTCGCCTGCGAAGTCAATTCGGATGCTCTGGAGCAAGCGAAAACCGACGGCAAACTTCCTTTGGGCAAACTGCCAGCACTTCACTTGGAAGACGGCAATGTCCTCGCAGAATCCGGCGCGATCCTCTGGTTTCTGGCAGATGGAACATCCCTTTTGCCAGAAGATAAATTGCAGCGGGCTGGCATTCTGGAATGGATGTTCTTTGAGCAAAACAGAATGGAGCCGGTCATTGCCGTCAGAGCATCTTTGAACAGCTACCCTCACCTTGCAGATCAAGCGACGCCCGAACGTATGTCCGAGCTTCTAGAGGCTGGAACCGCTCTGTTTGGGCTACTGGAAGCACATCTAAAAGAACACAGCTGGCTTGTCGGCGACGCGCCCACAATCGCGGACATCTCGGTCTATGGCTACACCCATTCTTCGGGAACGCGTGGTGGTTTTGACATGTCTGCATTCCCAGCAATTACTGCTTGGTGTGACCGCATGGCAGATCTTCCCCATTTCGTTTCACTGGACCACGCCCCATGACAAAGCTTTACGCGTTCACCGACGGCGCCTGTTCAGGAAACCCCGGTCCGGGTGGATGGGGCGTTCTTTTGCAGGCCAAGAAAGACAACGACGTTCTAAAAGAACGCGAATTGTCGGGCGGCGAACCAGAAACCACCAATAACCGGATGGAGCTTTTGGCAGCAATCAGTGCTTTAGAGACTCTGGAACGATCAAGCGACATCACCGTGATTACAGACAGTGCTTACGTAAAAAACGGCGTGACTGGCTGGATTTTCGGCTGGAAGCGAAACGGTTGGAAGACGTCTAATAAGAAGCCCGTCAAAAACGTCGATCTGTGGCAACGGTTAGACGAAGCCCAGACACGTCACACCGTCGTCTGGGAATGGGTCAAAGGCCACGCAGGTCACCCCGAAAACGAACGCGCTGACGAACTTGCTCGCGCAGGCATGGCCCCGTTCAAACCCTGAAACTTTATCTTGCCAAAAATACCCTCGGGGTCCCGGGCAGCGCCCCGGTTCCGTCAGTTTGTCCTAGTGCTGTGGCTGAATAAAGGTCCCGTTCTGCAAATCCTTGATCGCCTGACGCAACTCGTCCTTGGTGTTCATGACAATCGGCCCGTGCCAAGCCACCGGCTCTTGTAGTGGTCGTCCGGCAACCAGAAGAAATCGAACTCCGTCCGGACCTGAGCGTAGCGATATCTCATCGCCCGTATCAAACCGAACCAGCGTCCGGTTGCCACTCATATCGCGGATATTCAGCTCTTCGCCCTGAAACTCTTTTTCCACCCGAACGCCAGCGGGTTGCGAGGCATCCCGAAAGTCGGCTGATCCCGCAAAAACATAGGCAAATGCGTTCGAATAGGCGTCAACCGGCAACGTTCTTCGCGTGTTCGGGGGAACCGAAACATCAACGATCATCGGTTCAGCGGCTATTCCGTCGACTGGGCCTTTGGTGTCCCAAAATGACCCCGTGATAATCTTGGCGCTCGTACCATCATCATCAATTTTCACCGGAATATCGCTGGCCTGAATGTCCTGATACCGAGACGCCGTCATTTTCAAGCTGGATGGCAAATTCG
>CAYZAY010000022.1:0-32129 GCA_964476515.1 uncultured Rhodobacterales bacterium | reverse complement strand
ACATTAATCACTCCCATCCAATACACCCGACGATAGCACCACCTTGCCCGCGATCAACCAAAACCCCTTCGCTTTATCTTTGCCCAAATACTCAACTGCACTGCCCTCTCCCCCTTTCCCAACGCCTATGGCTGCTCTATACGCCGCCCATGACCCAGAACCCGCCGAACCTCCGCCCTGACCTTGCGCCGCCTGCGCAGTTTTCTGACCCCCCCCGAGACGGCCAGCCGACCATCGGGATGGTCAGCCTCGGCTGCCCCAAGGCGCTGGTCGATAGCGAACGCATCCTCACCCGCTTGCGGGCCGAGGGCTACGGCATCTCGCCCGACTATTCCGGCGCGGATGCGGTGATTGTGAACACCTGCGGGTTCCTCGACAGCGCCAAGGCCGAGAGCCTTGAGGCCATCGGCGAGGCGCTTCAGGAAAACGGCAAGGTCATCGTTACCGGCTGCATGGGGGCGGAGCCCGAGTTCATTACCGGCGTGCACCCCAAGGTTCTCGCCGTCACGGGGCCGCATCAATACGAACAGGTGCTGGACGCGGTGCATGGGGCGGTGCCGCCATCGCCCGATCCGTTTGTCGATCTGCTGCCCGCAAGCGGCGTCAGCCTGACCCCGCGCCATTACAGCTATCTCAAGATTTCCGAGGGCTGTAACCACAAATGCAAGTTCTGCATCATTCCGGATATGCGCGGTCGTCTGGCGTCCCGCCCCGCACATGCGGTGATGCGCGAGGCTGAGAAGCTGGTCGAGAATGGTGTCAAAGAACTGCTGGTTATTTCTCAGGATACCTCGGCCTATGGCGTCGATATCAAACACGCCGAGGAACGCGGGCATCGGGCGCATATCACCGATCTGGCGCGTGATCTCGGGTCGCTCGGGGCGTGGGTGCGGCTGCATTACGTCTACCCCTACCCGCATGTGCGCAACCTGATCCCGCTGATGGCCGAGGGGCTGATCCTGCCCTATCTGGACATCCCCTTCCAGCACGCCCACACCGACACGCTGAAACGCATGGCCCGCCCTGCGGCGGCGGCGAAGACCTTGGACGAGATCGCCGCGTGGCGCAGCGACTGCCCCGACATCACCCTGCGCTCGACCTTCATCGTCGGCTATCCCGGCGAGACCGAGGACGAGTTCCAGACGCTGCTCGACTGGATGGACGAGGCGCAGTTGGACCGCGTCGGCTGCTTCCAATACGAAAACGTCGACGGCGCGCGATCAAACGACCTGCCGGATCATGTGGACGAAGAGGTGAAGCAGGACCGCTGGGAGCGCTTCATGGAAAAGGCACAGGCGATTTCCGAGGCGAAGCTGGCGGCGAAGGTCGGCAAGGTGCTTGAGGTCATTGTGGACGACATCGACGAAGACGGCATCGCCTCGTGCCGCACATGGGCCGACGCGCCCGAGATCGACGGGAACCTGTTTATCGACGAGGGCACCGAGGGGGTGTCGGTTGGGGATATTGTGAAGGTTGAGGTGGATGAGGCCGGGGAGTATGATTTGTGGGGTGTGGTGAAGTAGACCCGCCCAATAGGCGGCCCTTCAGTCTGGTTTTCCCTACCTATCGAACACAATATCACCACTCTAATGTCGCGTTAAAGTTGATACAACACTGCTATTTTATCATGAAAAACATCACCTTGACTGCTGTTGCGGCCGTCGCGCTTTCGGGATGCGCTCAATTAAAGAATGAAATCGTACCGCGTCACCAATCCACTTCCAAGTATTCAAAATATTCCTGTGCTCAGCTTGAGCTCGAGGAAAAACGCGTCAATCGCGAGCTGCTAAGTTACACGCCCGAGCAGGACAAACTAGCAAATCGCGATAGCAATCTTGCGCTAGCTTCCATGTTCATTGTGACGGCTCCGGTTTCGCTTTTCATGTCCGGAGGAAACGGCCCGCTTGCAGAAGAAATTGCGGACTTGCGCGGGCAGCTAGTGGCCATGGAAAAGGCAAGCATTCTCAAAAATTGTAGAATTCAATTCAAGGAATAGGGAACGATTGCACGGGTACTGAACGGAATTGTTGATAGAGCGTTGCACGAGCCAATCGGAGTCCCCGCTTTCGCGGGGATGACATTCACTTCCCAACCTGCGTTTGCACATTTGTAATATCTGTACATCGAAACGCTACAAATACCCCGCAGCCGAAAATCTACCGCTTTTTCTTGGCAGCATAACCACCACCTGCCCAGAAGGTCAGGCCGATAAGGAAGCCAAAGTCGTACCAGCCGCCCGAGTTGGGAACGCCGTAGATACCGACTTCGCTAGAGAACAGTGAGATGATGAAGGAAAACGGAGCGACGCCGCCGTCGATCAGACCCCAGAAAAAGCCTCTTGTGCCTTCTACGGCCAATGGCGCGGTTGCGCAGCCTGCCAGCAGGACAACACCTGTGATGATGGCGATTGTTCTAAGTTTCATGGTCCCCTCCCGAGCCCGTTTGAGAAAAATATAGGCACGACTGCGGGGGTTCACAATGTTTGGCGACGGGGGCGCTTAAATGCCCCCGTCGAAAATCTCCTCGATTGGTTGTTCGAACAGGCGCGACACTTTGAATGCAAGTGACAGTGACGGGTCGAACTTACCCTTTTCGATCGCGATGATAGTCTGGCGTGAAACGTCCAGTTTCGACGCCAGATCGGCTTGGGTCAGATCATGTTCCGCACGCAGAACCTTGAGACGGTTCTTCATGCCAGTCTGATACGGCCAATGATCAGGCCCGCCATGTAGGAAAAGGACATGACCACAAGCATGATCGACGCATCAGGTGCAGGTAACAGGTCTACGCTGTGCAAAATGCTGCCTGCGGAATATACCAACAGGGAAAGCCCTACAGCTAGGGCCATAGCCTCTAACTGAACCTTGCGTTCCATTTCGTCCAGTTCAGACAGGAACCGGCGGTAGGATAGAACAAGCATCACACCTGCAACGACGTGCGCGACGAATATGACGCCCCAAAGCGCAGAAGTGCCCTGATCGAATATTTTGGTAAGAATGGCGTTTGCCATCAGTGAAAACATCCAGCCTAGCGCCCAGAGGTTCACCCGGTTTGCGTTTTTCTTATCCCGTTTGGGTAGGCCCTTTGCCAATACGGCGTCTAATCTACTGCCCATAGTTCTATCCTTGCATGTAAAGTGTACTTCACATTTCATATGAGGATTCGCCGATGTATGTAAAGTGTTGTTTACATAATGTATGGAAATTACAACATTTAGAGACCCAGTCGCATTGCGACCATCAACAGTAAAACAACTACAATTACGCCCGTATTAAGCGTTCGGTGGTTTCGCTGCGCGCAATAGAAAGCGCTGTCGTCTTTGTCTTCAATCGCTGCTCTCATCCGCTTGCGTAAAGGGGCCGCAAAGGCTTCAGAACCAACGACTATTGCCAGTGCAGCAAGCGCCTTCAGGCCGTACCCGCTGAAAAGATCACCCACCGACTGGATCACCCCCGACGCAAAAAGACGCCCGATACCGGCCAGTAGTGTCACTGCAAGTGACCCCATAATCAACGGGCCGCTAAACGGGCGAATGGCGTGGGCAATCTTGTAGCGGTCTTCGGTATTGGCGCGGATCAATGCGCCTCCGACACCCCAATCGAAAAAGATGACACTACCTACAAAGACCGTAGCACCCGCGATATGCAGGACATGGAAGAATTCGAGCATCAAAGAAAGCCGATCAGGATGACCACCCAAGCGACTCCGGCTGCGATGGATGTGACCGCGACGCCCGCGCTGCCTGCATCTTTGGCTTTCTTGGCCAGAGGGTGTTCTTCTTTCGAAGTCTGATCGACAGCGTTTTCGATCCCTGTGTTGATCAACTCAGCCGCCAGAACAAGAATTCCCAGCGCCAAGATCAATGCACGATCAGATGTCGAAAGCGGCAAAAGAAACGCCGCCAGTCCGGAAATGAGGTTAGCCCACACCCAGGTGCGAAACGAGTGTTCCTCTTTCCAGGTTGAAACAGTGCCGTCCCAGCTCCAGATGCAGCGGTACTTTAGTCGTTTGAGAAAATAGAGCATCACGTCCCTTTTTTGAGAAGGGATGATCCAACAAGTGCAGGTCCTTGGCAAGCATTGCTATTCAGGGGCACTTAACATGGCAAAGCGAAAGCAATTGGCGCAGCGGGCTGGCGCAGCGTTCAGCGCTGGGTCACTGGCTAACAAATGGTCGCATTCCGGCACCCAGTCGCAACGACGACAGGTTTCAACCATGTTGGCCCATTCCTGTACGGATAGCTGACCGCGATCCATTGCAGTCACAAGGTTCGTATCAGTCGCGCGGGCCATGCCGATAACGCGCCAATAGTGATCCATCGTGTTGCCAATAGGTTTCATAACCGCCCTTTCAGAAAGTCGGTCTAAACCTATCGAAACTGCAGGGCCCTAACATTGATACGAGTCAAATCGAGCGCCGAAATTCATTCAAATAGGCCGCAACACAGTCTTTGACCCGCCGAAACCGGTCTCCGCCCAGCTGTATGCCGCCGTACCAGCGGGTGACCACGATGATGTGGTCCGTGATCTTGTCATGCTCCAACATGTTGACGATCACCATCCCAGCGCCGCTTTCTCCGTCGTCGCCCTTTAGCGGCCCGCCGTCAGACAGAATGACAGCCCACGTATTGTGCGTCGCCTTGGCGAAACGTTTGTTCTTTTTGATGAGCTTGAGAAATGCGTCAACTTCGGCACGGCTTTTGGCCGGCCCACCCGAAACAGCGTATTTAGATCCGCGATCCGTTAAAACGTGAGCAATCTGATTGATGTCTGGTGACGTCGCCATAGGCTGGTCGTAACAGCAGGCTGTGGATGATCCAAGCCTAGCTTTTCAGTTGGTCAAACCTATCGGCATTCCGGCAATAGGACGGAACATTGTCTAGTTGCGCTCCGCTTTCAAGCAAACGCTCACATGCCTCTGGGTCCGTGCAGCCTTCGCAACGATGCACCATCGTCCGCAGCTCTTCTGAATTCAATTCACCGCGTTGCATGTTTTCAACTACGTCCACCCCGGCCCGATCAGCCATTTTTGAAACCAACCGCGCGTGTTTTGTATATCTGTCTTCAGAGGTCATTTTCCCCTCCATCCAATTCGTACGACATGAATAGACCAGCCAGAACCCACCCGAGCATTGACTTAGATCAATCGTCGATTTCGAATATTTTTGCGCGATACGGACTTGTGTGGACGCCTTGCTAACGTAAGCTGCCGGTATGTTTAGTATAGAACACGAATTTGACTCATCCGTGATTACCCTTGTGGATGACGGGTCAGCGCCGCTTCAGGAAGACGTTGTTATCAACGCGTTTTCCGAATGCATAACCATCGAGCAATATGATCCACGCACGGACCAAGTGCAAAAGATAACCTTGTCGGCAAATCAACTGGATGATCTGACAGCTGCGCTGGATTTGCCCGAAGGCGTTTATCGGTTGAAAAAGGGATAATGCGATGGCGACTGGCTTGTTCTGGGATGAACGCTGCTTTTGGCACGCAGGAGAAGGCTACGCGGGCACCTATCCGTTGGGTGGACATGTTCAGCCGCTTTCTTACGGAGGGTTGCCAGAGTCGCCCGAAAGCAAACGCCGGTTAAAGTCTTTGGTTGATGTCACCGGACTTGGGCGACAACTGGTTCAGCGCAGCGCCCCAATGGCCACACGCGAAGAACTTGAACGTGTCCATCCGGCGGGTTTCCTCGACAAGTTTCAGGCCCTGTCCGACGACAAAGGCGGAGAGCTTGGCCTAAGGACTCCGTTTGGCAAAGGGGGCTTTGAAATTGCCGCCCTGTCAGCCGGATTGGCGCGCGGCGCTTTGTTCGCGGTACTTGAAGGCGAGCTTGATAACGCATACGCGCTGTCCCGCCCGCCGGGTCATCACTGCCTTCCCGATTGGCCAAACGGGTTTTGCCTGCTTGCAAACATCGCAATAGCCATCGAGGCGGCTTTGGCTGAAGGTTTGGCCGAACGCGTGGCCGTCGTTGATTGGGACGTGCATCATGGCAACGGAACCGAAGCCGTATACTACGACCGCGATGATGTGCTGACGATCAGCCTGCATCAAGAGCGGAACTATCCGGTGGATACGGGCGAGGCTGAGGCTCGGGGAGCTGGCGCAGGTCAGGGCTTTAACCTGAACATTCCTTTGCCGGGGGGCGCAGGACACCACGGATATCTTGAAGCCTACGATCGTTTTGTAACACCGGCACTGGAAGCGTTCCGCCCTGACGTGATCGTTGTGGCAAGCGGCTATGATGCATCAATCTTTGACCCGCTAAGCGCGATGATGGCCGTCCCGGATACGTTTCGCCAGATGACCAAGCGGATCATGGAAACCGCTGACGACCTTTGTGACGGCAAGCTGATCATGGTGCATGAAGGCGGCTATTCCGACGTCCATGTGCCATTTTGTGGTCACGCTGTTCTGGAAACTATGGCCGGTTCGTCGATCTGCGCTGATGATCCGATGGCCGAGATTGTCATGAAACGCCAACCGGGCGAAGCGTTCAACGCGTTCCTGTCTGTGTACCTCGACGAAATTGCCGCGAAAATCTAACGCCTCTACGGGTTGATCTTTGCTGTCTGTGACCAGACATAAGGGGAAACGAATTTGATACGAGTTTCCAATGCCTGAACGCAACCAAGCCGCCCTTGAGTTTCTTCTTTCCCGCCGATCTGTACCCGCGAAGGTCATGACAGGTCCTGTTCCTGATCGTGAAGAGCTGGAAGTGATCCTGACAGCCGCTGGTCGCACCCCTGATCATGGAAAGCTAGAGCCGTGGCGTTTCATCGTTCTGCAAGACAACGCGTTTGAACGGTTCATGGCTGAAATTCGCAAAGCAGGCGAACGGCAGGGCCGTCCTGAAGAGCAGATTCAAAAACCGATGCCGCACTACGTGAATGCGAAACTGGCCGTTGTGGTCGTCGAACAAACAGACCCATCTGCAAGCGTTCCAGTGGCTGAACAGGTCTATTCTGCAGGTGCTGTCTGTCTGGCTTTGACAAATGCTGCACTGGCTTCGGGCTGGGGCGCTAATTGGCTATCTGGTTGGTTCAGCCATGACCCTGTGTTCCGCAAAGATGCCTTGGGTATGGAAGACAACGAACGCATCGCCGGTATCATCCACATCGGCACCCCAAAATTTGAACCGTCGGACCGCCCACGCCCTGACATCGCGACGAAAACAACTTGGGTAAGCGAATGATCTTCGCAAGCTTCGGAAAAGCGGTTGGCCAAATCTCGGACCCGCGATTTCGCAGGGTCTTCTTGCTTGGGGTAGGGTTGACCTTTGCCCTGCTGGTCGCAGTCTACGCCGCGTTCCTATTGTTCCTCGGCTGGCTGTTCGGGGACGAGGTCGTCGTTCCGCTGGTTGGCGAGGTCACATGGCTGAACGACCTGCTCAGTTGGTCGTCGTTCTTCGTTATGGTTCTGTTATCGACGTTTCTGATGATCCCAGTCGCCTCGGCCATCACGTCAATTTTTCTGGAAGACGTCGCGCAAGCGGTCGAAGATGAACACTATCCAAACTTACCCGGCGTCCCGAGGTTCGGTGTGTGGATGGCGATCCGCGACTCGATCAATTTCATGGGTCTGATCATCATCGCCAACACGTTCGCGCTGTTGCTTTATGTGTTTTTCCCACCCTTTGCGCCGCTGATCTTTTGGTCGCTGAACGGGTATCTGCTTGGCCACGAATATTTTCAACTCGCTGCTATGCGCCGCATTGGGTATGCAAATGCCAAAAAGCTACGCAAAGAAAATGCTGGAAAAATCTGGCTGGCCGGAACGTTTATGGCGATCCCACTGTCGATTCCGTTAGTGAACCTGATCATCCCGATCTTGGGCGCAGCCACGTTCACGCATATCTACCACGCCATCACCAGCAAGCGCTGATTAGCCAAGCTCGTTAAACCAGTCGAAATCGCTGACAGTGATCGCGCCGGTCAAAATGATCGTTGCAAGCACGCCCCAAATCACGATGGCAACCAGCGTTGTGATTTTGACCTTACGCTTGATATCAGGATTTACCGGTGCTGAAGCGTGCGTGCCCGGAACGATCTCGCCGGTTTCGCCTTGGGTTTTCAACCGCATAGGCAGAATAATCAGGAACAGCATAAACCAGACAACGGCATAGAGAACGAATGCAGCAGTGATGGACATCAAAAAACTCCAGCCAAAGAAAGAATGGGCAGATGTATCACCTGCCCAATGGATTGCCTAGATCAGACCTGTTCCAGCTCAACAAGGCAGCCGTTAAAGTCTTTGGGATGCAGGAACAGAACCGGCTTGCCGTGGGCACCGATTTTAGGCTCGCCCGTTCCCAGCACTCGGGCACCGCTTTCTAACAGGTGATCGCGTGCGACGATGATATCGTCAACTTCGTAGCAAACGTGGTGAATGCCGCCTGACGGGTTCTTTTCCAGAAACCCGTTGATCGGGCTTGCGTCGCCCAACGGGTAAAGAAGTTCGATCTTGGTGTTTGGCAGCTCGATGAAGATCACTGTCACACCATGATCCGGTTCGTCCTGAGGTTCTCCAACCTTGGCACCCAGCGCGTTGCGGTATTGCGCTGCGGCGGCTTCGAGATCTGGAACTGCGATAGCTACGTGGTTCAAACGTCCGATCATAACGGGCTCCTTTAATGCGTTTTGCGGGGTATGCCTTAGTTGCTCGATTGCAGCAATGCGGCATCAAGACATCGGTGTCCGACAAGAAATTCGGGCAAGACGGGTCAGACCGAAAAATCAGCTTACTTCCTCGTCAGTCGCAACTTGGCTGGACAGCAATTCGTCCATCAGCACCGCAAGAAGCTCGGTGCGTGATTTCACGCCCGCCTTTTGTAAATGTTGTGCAGATGCGCCTTAACTGTACCATCACGCGTTTGTCTGGTTTCCGCGATTTCCGTAATGCTTTGGCCACGAACGCTTAAAAGCGCGATGTCCTTTTGTGCGTCGGTCAGTTCCCACGCATCGAATTTCTGGTTCAGCACATCATCAAACCCGGTTCGAATAGCCTGAACCAAATCTTGGCTTTGCTTGGCGTTTTCCTTGATACGGAAATAGGACGACAGCGATAGAATAACAGCCAGAATAAGCGCGATTTCGACCAGAACTTCCATACTAAGATGCAGTGCATCAAAGTAACTGATCTGACTAAGATCACTGAATTCAAGCGTAACTTCGGCAATAATATCTATGCCAAAAAACAGGCTGCAGATGAAATATAGCCCCACAACAAAGACACTGCGGTCGCCTATCCGGTCTCGGGTTGATCTTTTTATCATGATGCCACCCTCAGCTTTCATCACCATTTTGACTCGGTTTTCCAGCTAAACAAAAGACCATAAGGTCGCATTCTTCCATAAACCAAAGTACCGTTACGCGCGTTTCCCAACTTAGATGGCCGCAATTTAGTTGTCTGAATCCAAGATGCCCCCGAACCTCAGGACATTGACGGGTTTATGGAACGTTCTTCCCATAAACCTGTACCAAACTGGCAACATAACAAGGGATAACAAGGGGGTTATATGAAACAGCTAGGAAAATGGATTGTCGCCGCAGCATTGACTGCAACAGCGTCAATCGCGTTTGCGGATTCGCATAGCGACTATTCGCACTCAGAAGAATCTCAGGATTTCATCCACGGAACACCAATTGTCGAATCCGAAGCGTGGCTTCTTGCCGCTGGCGGGCGAATTTACGACAAGTGGTGGGAAGCACTTGATCGTGATGCCCCCGAGGGCACCAACCCAGCCTACCCCACAGACGTGAACCAAAAACAAAGTGGTTCAGGCACGTGGCGATGCAAGGAATGTCACGGTTGGGATTATCGCGGTGCGGACGGCGTCTACAGTGCCGGAAGCCACTACAGTGGCATCCCGGGTATTAATGGTTCCGTGGGTAAGCCGGTCGAATTCATTTCGCGCATTCTACGGGATGATAACCACCCTTATTCGCAAGACATGATCACGGACGAAGAAATGCTGCGTGTCGCCGCATTCGTTAGCCGCGGTCAGGTGGATATGCGGACCTTCATGAATCCGGAAACACGGACGCTAGTTCCCGGAACCGCTGATACCGATCGCGGGCGCGCTATCTTCCAGACAACCTGTGCAGCCTGTCACGGCTACGACGGAGCTGCCATGGACTGGGGCGATGACGAAGACCCAAGTTATGTTGGTACAGAAGCAGTTGGTCTACCTGACGAAGTCTTCCACAAGATTTACAACGCACACCCAGGTGTAGCGATGATCAATCTGCGGGCACTTTCGCTTCAGGATGCTGTCGATACGCTTGCGTATACTGCAACCCTACCGGTTGAATAAACACTTGTGATTAAACACTAATGCCGGCGCCTTGTGATTTGGGCGCCGGTATTTTTTTGGCCACTCGATAGCCTAAACACATTTTTAACCAATGTTGGACACCCTCATTCCATTAGATTCTGAGGTCCATCCATGAATGAATTTGCGTATAACGTCCCGCCTTCGCCCACCGCTCAGCGTCCGCTGCTTGGGTTAACCATCCTAGTCGTCGAAGACAGCCGCTATGCGTCTGAAGCGCTGCGATTAATGTGTCTGCACAGTGGTGCCCGTATCCGGCGGGCCGACAGCCTGACAGCCGCGCGCCGTCACCTCGCTATTTATAGCCCCAGCGCAGCGCTAATCGATATGGGCCTACCCGACGGGTCCGGTGCGGAACTTATCGCTGAAATGGCCGACATGACCCCAAGGGTGCCAACCATATTGGGAACCAGCGCAGACAATTTTGCGGAATCCATCGCAATCGCTGCGGGCGCTGACGGGTTCTTGTTAAAGCCGCACGACAGCCTTGCCGCCTTTCAGGAAACCGTTCTGGCCCATCTGCCAGCAGACCGTCAGCCCGGCGCGCCCAGACCGGTCAACCAAGCTGAAATTCAAGCAGATCAACTTAGCATGCGGGACGATCTGGCCCATGCCGCTGAAATGCTAAGGCGGGGGGCAAACACCGACATGAAAAGCTACGCAGCACAGTTTCTTGGTGGCATTGCACAACAGTCCCATGATGAAACCCTTGCTCTTGCCGCGCAGCGGTTAGGGGCCAATCTGGTGGATGAAGCGCATATCAACCGGCTGTGCAGCCTGCTAGATGAACGCACCGAACACGCCCCTGTTATTTAGACTGCAAGCGACATTCACACAGTCGTAGACAAGCAAGATCATCCCCAATTGCCATCGCAGAGTTGACCTAAAGCTAGGGAGGTCAGCATGTCGAACTTGGATTTGAACCGGATAATTTCGGACTATGATCGTGATGGATATGTCGGCGGGGTTCCAATCCTGACCGCCGAAGAAACCGCCGATCACCGCAAAAGGCTCGAAGATGCCGAGGCCAAAGCCGGCCCGATGCACTATCAATCCAACGTGCACACGATCCTGACCTCGGCGGCTGAGCTGGCGACTCATCCACGGGTGTTGGATATCGTTGAACAGATGATCGGCCCGAACGTATTGCTGCACAACGCAACCTTTATCATCAAAGAACCCCATACCCGCAGCCACGTCAGCTGGCATCAGGATCTAACCTTCTGGGGTCTTAGCGACGACGATCAGGTCACACTCTGGCTGGCGCTTTCCCCCGCGACAAAAGAAAGCGGCTGCATGCGCATGATCCCCGGCAGCCACAAGGGCGGAGTGCACCAGCACGACACGACCAACGATGAAAACAACGTCTTGCTACAGGGGCAAACCGTGCTGGGCGTAGACGAAAGCAAAGCAGTCATAGCACCTCTTGCGGCAGGCGAAGCCAGCTTTCACCACGGCTGGACCCTTCACGCGTCGATGCCAAACAATTCTGACGACCGCCGGATCGGGCTAAACGTGCAGTACCTGGCGACCCACGTCCGACAAACCAAGCATGAACTGGACACGGCAATTCTGGTGCGTGGCGTTGATGAATATAACAACTTCAAACCCGCCAAGTTCGCAACGACCGACCTGGACCCTGCGACGGTGAAATTGCAGGAAGACATGGACAAGCTCTACCGCGAAACTGCGGGCACCATGTGATCCCCACCCAAAACGAAAAAGCCCCGGCACATGACCGGGGCTTTTAGGAATACTAGAAAACCAGCTTAGTCCTGTGGGATGACCCGCAGTGACAGGTCCATCAGCTGATCCGAAGACGGCTCGCTTGGCGCATTCATCATCAGATCTTCTGCGCGCTGGTTCATCGGGAACATCATAACTTCGCGGATGTTCGCTTCGTCCGCCAACAGCATAACGATCCGGTCGATACCAGCTGCACAGCCACCGTGAGGGGGCGAGCCATAGTGGAACGCGTTGTAAAGCGCACCAAAGCGGTTCTTCACTTCGTCTTCACCGTAGCCTGCGATTTCGAACGCTTTCAGCATCAGGTCCGGCTTGTGGTTCCGGATCGCGCCGGAAACCAGTTCGTAGCCGTTACACGCTAGGTCATATTGGTAGCCCAGAACGTCCAGCGGATTGCCGTTCAGCGCGTCCATTCCGCCCTGAGGCATCGAGAACGGGTTGTGTTCAAAATCGATCTTGCCGGTTTCTTCGTCCGCCTCATAGATCGGGAAATCAACGATCCAAGCGAATGCGAAACGGTCTTTGTCGATCAGGTTAAGCTCATTGCCGATCACGTCGCGGGCTTTGCCAGCGATCTTTTCAAATGCTTTCGGCTTGCCACCAAGGAAGAACGCCGCATCGCCGACGCCGAGGCCCAGCTGCTGACGGATTGCTTCTGTCCGCTCGGGTCCGATGTTCTTAGCCAGCGGTCCAGCGGCTTCCATGCCGGTTTCGACCTCGCCCGCTTTCATCTTGGCTTGCGCTTCTTTGACCGAAATACCCAGCTCTTGCGCCACGCTATCAGCGGTTTTATCGCGCCAGAAAATGTAGCCCATGCCCGGCAGACCTTCGCCTTGGGCGAACTTGTTCATGCGGTCACAGAATTTGCGGCCACCGCCCGTTGGGGCCGGGATCGCGCGAACCTCGGTGCCTTCCTGCTCAAGCAGCTTGGCGAAAATCGCAAAGCCAGAGCCGCGGAAATGTTCAGAACAGTCCTGCATCTTGATCGGGTTGCGCAGGTCAGGTTTGTCGGAACCGTACCACTTGGCCGCGTCCTTGTAGGAAATCTGAGGCCATTCGGCATCAACCTTGCGACCTCCACCAAATTCTTCAAACACACCCTGTATAACCGGCTGGATCGTGTCGAACACGTCCTGCTGCTCAACAAAGCTCATTTCTAGGTCGAGCTGGTAGAAGTCGGTCGGCGAACGGTCAGCACGCGGGTCTTCGTCACGGAAGCACGGTGCGATCTGGAAATACTTGTCGTAGCCCGACACCATGATCAGCTGTTTAAACTGCTGAGGAGCCTGCGGCAGCGCGTAGAACTTGCCTGCATGAAGACGTGAAGGGACGAGAAAATCACGCGCACCTTCTGGCGACGACGCGGTGATGATCGGCGTCTGGTATTCGCGGAAATCAATGTCCCACATGCGCTTGCGCATCGACGCAACCACGTCAGAGCGCATCTTCATGTTGTCCTGCATCGCTTCACGGCGCAGGTCGAGATAGCGATACTTCAGACGGGTTTCTTCTGGATACTCTTGGTCGCCAAAAACGATCAACGGTAGCTCGTCAGCCGCGCCGAGAACTTCCAAATCGCGGACGAAGACTTCGATCTCGCCGGTTGGCAGCTTGGGGTTCACCAGCGACTCGTCACGCGCTTTGACGTTGCCGTCGATGCGGATACACCATTCGCTGCGGACCTTTTCGACGTCCTTAAATACCGGCGAATCCGGATCGCAAAGCACCTGAGTTACGCCATAGTGATCGCGCAGATCGATGAAGAGAACTCCACCGTGGTCACGAATACGGTGAACCCAACCAGAAAGGCGAACGGTGTCACCAACGTTGTCTTTGGTCAGAGCGGCGCAGGTATGGCTGCGATAGGCGTGCATGTGCTTGTCCCTTTGGGATTATCCAGAGTCGCGCCGATACACCTTTTCGCGCGGGTAAAGTCAAGGGAAGCACGCCGGATTGGGGCCAAAAAGAGCCTACGATGTTGCCGGAACTGACATTGATGCGCAGAGTGGCAAAAATGACGGTGTTTCAGGTGGTAAAACGCAGGTCGTTGTTCAGGTAACAAGCGCGGCGGTGATTTCCCCCCGAAGCGAATTGCACAGTCGGATTTCTTGCGCCCGATCCAAGTCCGACAGCGTCAATACGGCTTCGCGCAACTTGCCAGCATCCAGCAAGGACTGGCGGTAAACACCGGGAAGACATCCGCATGATACCGGCGGCGTTATCCAAGCCCCGTCCAGCTTGACGAGGATATTGGTGATCGTGCCCTCGCACAGTTCTTGGCGTTCGTTGAGAAAGATCACCTCGTCAACACCCTTGGGCATATCCGCTCTCGCCCGATCATAGAGCGCCCGTTGGCTGGTTTTGTGTGAAAGAAGCGGGTCGTCGCTGTTCAAACGCTCTGGTGAAATCGCAACCTTCCAGCCAGAGGGCGCAGCGGGCATGGGGGCTGTTGTCAGATCAACTTCACCTTTTGCGCTGACCGTAAGCCGACACCGCAACCGGCTATCAGATTGGATCGCTGCAACCCGTCGATCCACTTCGGCATGATCATAGGCAACGCCAAGCTCTTTCGCTGAACGTTTCAGCCGCGCCAAATGCAAGGCGTGCCGTTCCGCACCCCCGTTTGGCGTCCAGCCGAAGGTTTCGATCAGGCAGCTGCCGTCAGGCAATGTGCAAAGCGGCTTTTCCATAGGGCCTCTTCATATTCGGAATCTGCGCGGCTGTCCCAGACAACTCCTCCGCCGACGTTCAAAGTTGCTCGGTTGTCTTCAACCAGTAACGTTCTGATGGCGACGTTGAAATCGGATCGCCCGTCTGGCGCGGCCCACCCAATCGTTCCACAATAAACATCCCGTGCCCAAGGTTCGAGGTCAGACAAAATCTCCATCGCGCGAATCTTTGGGGCGCCGGTAATCGACCCACAGGGAAACAAGGCGCGGAAGATGTCTGCCAAGGACGTATCGATGCGCAATTGCCCGCTCACTTCGGACACCATCTGATGAACGGTCGTGTAGGTTTCAACCTCGAACAGCTTTGGCACGTGAACCGATCCGGCCTCGCAAACGCGGCTGATGTCATTGCGTAGCAAGTCCACGATCATCAGGTTCTCGGCACGATTCTTTTCGTCCTGCATCAGGAACGCTTTACGCGCAGCGTCTTCGACGGAATTAACGCTACGGGGCTGTGTGCCCTTCATCGGACGGGTCGAAATTTCGCCGGTCGCGGTCGTCTGATAAAACCTCTCGGGCGAGCGGCTAAGGATCGATGGCCCGTCATCCGATGTGATCAACGCGCCATGACCGACAGGTTGATAGGCGGCAAGTGATGCATAAAGCGATACCGGATCACCGCTAACCTCGGCATCCATCGGAAACGTCAGATTGCCCTGATAAACATCACCGGCACCTATGGCCCCGTGCAGTTTTTCAAAGGCGCGGGAATGTTCGGCTTCACCCCAGCGGGGCGCGAATTCCCCGATATGTGCAGGCACCGATGGCAAAGCCTCGGCGGCGTGGGGGGCGTCATAGATACCAAAGCTCATCAACGGCACGCGGCGGGCGGCGGGCATCCGATTGGCTAGCCGTTCTTCCAGCGCAAAACCCAGCTCGTAACTTGCATAACCAGCGACCCAGTACCCACGCGAAAGCGCGTCTACGACGGCGGAAAACGCATCTGAAACATCGGAAATCTGATCAGCGACCACAACTGCCAGAGGCTTTGCGAATGTCGCAGCCCCGCCCGTTGGTCCATTATCGAATCTGATTTGCATCATCGCGCCCCAATTACAGGCCGTCAGATAGCGCAATATCTGCATTATCGGTAGTTCAATATACGTCACTTCAAGATTACAATGCGATGCCCCTTGCGCCTTTGCTTTGGATGTCTATAACCCACGACAATTTGCGCGCACTTGCGACTCTGCGCGCCTACACGTCTGCCACATGCCCCGAGGTCTGCCATGCCCAAGAGAACTGATATCAACTCCATCATGATCATCGGTGCCGGGCCTATCGTCATCGGGCAAGCCTGCGAATTTGACTATTCGGGTGCACAAGCCTGTAAAGCCCTACGCGAAGAAGGATACCGCGTCGTTCTGGTAAACTCGAACCCGGCGACGATTATGACCGACCCCGAGCTTGCTGATGCAACCTATATCGAACCGATCACACCGGAAGTCGTCGCAAAGATTATCGAAAAAGAACGCCCTGACGCGCTGCTGCCAACAATGGGTGGTCAGACTGGCCTGAACACGTCGCTCGCGCTTGAAGAAATGGGCATACTCGACAAGTACAACGTCGAAATGATCGGCGCGAAACGTGACGCCATCGAAATGGCCGAAGACCGCAAGTTGTTCCGCGAAGCAATGGACCGTCTGGGCATCGAAAACCCACGCGCAACCATCGTGACCGCGCCAAAAGATGACAACGGCGTCACTGATCTTGAGGCTGGCATTCAGATCGCCTTGGAATCGCTGGAAGACATCGGCCTGCCCGCGATTATCCGCCCCGCCTTTACCCTTGGTGGAACCGGTGGCGGCGTTGCGTATAACCGAGACGACTATATCCACTTCTGCCGCTCGGGCATGGATGCATCGCCTGTGAACCAGATCCTTGTCGATGAAAGCCTTTTGGGCTGGAAAGAATTCGAAATGGAAGTGGTCCGCGACAAAGCGGATAACGCGATCATCGTCTGCGCGATTGAAAACGTTGACCCGATGGGTGTGCACACAGGTGACTCGATAACCGTGGCCCCTGCCCTGACGCTGACCGACAAAGAATACCAGATCATGCGGACGCATTCGATCAACGTTTTGCGTGAGATTGGCGTTGAGACCGGCGGATCGAACGTTCAGTGGGCCGTGAACCCCGATGACGGCCGTATGGTTGTGATCGAAATGAACCCACGCGTGTCACGCTCGTCGGCTTTGGCATCGAAAGCCACCGGCTTCCCGATTGCCAAAATCGCTGCAAAACTGGCCGTAGGCTATACGCTAGACGAGCTAGACAACGACATCACCAAAGTCACCCCAGCCTCGTTTGAGCCGACCATTGACTATGTCGTCACCAAGATTCCGAAATTCGCTTTCGAAAAATTCCCAGGTTCTGAACCTTACCTGACCACCGCGATGAAATCCGTGGGCGAAGTCATGTCCATCGGCCGCACTATCCACGAGTCGATGCAAAAAGCGCTCGCGTCGATGGAATCCGGCCTGACTGGTTTTGACGAAGTCGAGATCGAAGGCGCACCTGCAAAAGCCGCATTGATCAAGGCAATCAGCCAACAAACGCCGGATCGTCTGCGCACCATCGCTCAGGCAATGCGCGAAGGTCTGACCAACGACGAGATTTTCAACACCACCAAGTTTGATCCATGGTTCCTTGCCCGCATCCGCGAGATTGTGGACGCCGAAGCCGAAGTTAAAGCGAACGGATTGCCAACGACCGAAGACGGTCTGCGCGCGCTCAAAATGCTTGGCTTCACCGACGCACGCTTGGGCAAATTGACCAGTCTTGACGAAGACGACGTCCGCCGTGCACGCCATGGTTTGGGCGTAAAGGCCGTGTTCAAACGCATCGACACCTGTGCGGCTGAATTCGAAGCGCAAACGCCGTATATGTACTCGACCTACGAAACCCCTGTGATGGGCGACGTAGAATGCGAAGCGCGTCCGTCAGACAAGAAAAAGGTCGTCATCCTAGGCGGCGGTCCAAACCGGATCGGTCAGGGCATCGAATTCGACTATTGCTGCTGTCACGCCTGTTTTGCGCTGACAGATTCCGGCTACGAAACCATCATGGTCAACTGTAACCCAGAAACTGTTTCGACCGACTATGACACCTCGGACCGCCTGTACTTTGAACCGCTCACTTATGAGCACGTTATGGAAATCCTGCGCGTTGAACAGGAAAACGGCACCCTTCACGGTGTAATCGTGCAGTTTGGCGGACAAACACCACTGAAACTGGCAAACGCTCTGGAAGAAGCTGGCATTCCGATCCTAGGCACCACACCAGACGCAATTGACCTTGCTGAAGACCGCGAACGGTTCCAAGCGATGGTCAACAAGCTTGGCCTGAAACAGCCAAACAACGGCATTGCCCAATCCGACGCTCAAGCGATGGAGATCGCCAAAAAGGTAGGCTATCCGCTGGTCATCCGCCCATCCTACGTTCTGGGTGGCCGCGCGATGGAGATCGTCCGCGACGATGCCCATCTGGAACGCTACATCAAAGAAGCCGTTGTGGTTTCCGGCGACAGCCCTGTGCTGCTCGACAGCTATCTGGCAGGTGCAACCGAACTTGACGTCGACGCGCTTTGCGACGGCAAGGACGTTCACATCGCAGGCATCATGCAGCACATCGAAGAAGCTGGCGTGCATTCGGGCGATAGTGCCTGTTCGCTGCCGCCCTATTCGCTAAGCCAGGACATCATCGACGAATTGAAACGCCAGTCAAAAGAGCTTGCTTTGGAGCTTGGAGTTGTAGGTCTGATGAACGTTCAGTTCGCCGTTCAGAACGACGTGATTTACCTGATCGAAGTGAACCCACGCGCATCGCGTACCGTGCCGTTTGTTGCAAAAGCGGTTAACAGCCCGATCGCATCGATCGCTGCACGCGTCATGGCTGGTGAGCCGCTGTCGAACTTCGACCTCGTTGATCCACAGATCGACAGCTACGCAGTAAAAGAAGCCGTCATGCCGTTCGCCCGCTTCCCGGGTGTGGATACGATCCTTGGCCCCGAAATGCGCTCGACCGGAGAGGTGATGGGATCAGATAAAAGCTTTGCACGCGCATTCCTGAAGGCCCAAATGGGTGCAGGCACCGACCTGCCTAGCGAAGGTAAAGTCTTCTTCTCGATCAAGGATTCGGATAAAACCGACATGCTGATCGAAGCCGCCCAAATCCTTGCGAACGAAGGTTTCACCATCGTATCGACAAGCGGCACAGCAAAATGGCTGAACGACAACGGCATTGAATCCGACTCTGTGAACAAGGTTTACGAAGGCCGTCCCAACGTCGTCGATATGCTGAAAAACGGTGAAATCGCACTGTTGTTCAACACGACCGAAGGCCAGCACGCCATCGAAGACAGCCGCGAAATCCGCTCGGTCGCGCTCTACGACAAGATTCCGTACTTCACGACGGCTGCTGGCTCACACGCCGCAGCGCTGGCGATCAAAGCCCGCCAAGAAGGCGACATCGAAGTGGTTTCGTTGCAGGAAGCGTCTTGATTTTTAAGTTTGAAAATCGACTCGCCCCCCGTTTAGCTTGCAAGTTTAAGACACGACAGCAGCTTTTCTTCTAGACTTCCTGACTTCGCTTTTGCTTGTGCAAGAGCGTTGTCCAGCTGAATATTGTCCTCTCGAAGCACTGCGGAGTTACCTTTGAAGTTTGTAACAAGGGAGGTAATGTTAACTGGCTGATGCTTGGTCATTCGCTCATGCAAGTTACTTCGCGTGCGCTGCATAACCGCCAAAACAACGGTTTCTTTTCCCTCGTTATTGGCGTCATCCTCTTGGCTAATTGTCTTTGCCAAACAGGCGCTTTGTTGACCGGCAATACGCAATGCTCTGGCTATTTCATTTGGAGCCGCATAGCGGGCTCCTTCTGACAAAACGAGTCCATAAAGTAGTCTTTGACTTTCCAGAGCACCCGCGTTTCCGCCTAAATGTCCCTTGGCAACTGAGGCGGCAATCCCAATTAGACTTGCGTTCGTTATGTGGTTCGCATGCGTCGCTAAGTCAGCCATTCCCAAATACAGAAAGCTGGTTTTGGCGTTGAAGGTCTCTAGTTCATCCATTTTCATGCCGATCACTTGGTCGGCGAATTTGTTTGCATCTAGTAGTTCAGAGTATTTTTTGCTTGGAATGCAGCCTGTGACAAAAATCAATGATGCAAAAATAGCTCCTGTTGCCAAATTTTTCATAAGTTCTCCCTCTTAAAGCATCTATCTTAACACGAATATCGATTCGCAACGAATCTCTAGGTTGAGTTCGCTTGCATCCAAAATCACCCCTGCCATAACCATCCCATGGCCAAACTTTATTTCAACTACTCCACCATGAACGCCGGTAAATCGACGGTGTTGCTGCAAGCGGCGTATAACTATCGCGAGCGCGGGATGGAGAGCTATCTGCTGACTGCCCAGTTCGACAATCGGGCGGGCGATGGGCGGATCGCCAGTCGCATTGGTATCGGGCAAGAAGCTGATACTTTCGCACCGAGCGAGGATCTTTACGCCAAAATCGCCGCTCGGCTGGATCAAGGGCCTGTGGCTTGTATCTTCATCGACGAAGCGCAGTTCTTGGAAAAAGAACAGGTCTGGCAATTGGCCCGCGCTGTGGATGATCTCGGGGTGCCGGTCATGTGCTACGGGCTGCGCGTGGATTTTCAGGGCGAGCTGTTTCCAGGCTCGGCGGCATTGCTGGCCTTGGCTGATGAAATGCGCGAAGTCCGGACGATCTGCCATTGCGGCAAGAAGGCTACCATGGTGATCCGTCAGGACGAGAATGGAAACGCCTTGCTAGAAGGCGATCAAGTTCAGATCGGCGGGAACGAAACCTACGTCAGCCTTTGCCGCCGCCATTGGCGCGAGGCCGTTGGGGACCGGTAATCCCGACGGTCAGTTCACCGGATTAGGCAAATCCTCGCCCGCAAAATAAGCGCGCAGGTTTTCAACCGCCAGCATGCCCATTGCCGTACGTACCTCTAAAGCTGCCGTTCCAAGATGCGGTAGCAATGTGACGTTGTTCAGCTTGATCAACGCCGCGGGCACATCTGGTTCATTTTCATAAACGTCCAATCCGGCACCGCCGATCTGACCTGTCTGAAGGGCAGTGACCAATGCGTTTTCATCTACCACGTCCCCGCGGGCAATGTTGACGAAATGCGCGTGGGGCTGCATGGCCTCGAACACATCGGCGTTAATCAGATGGTTCGTATCCGCCCCACCCGGAACCGCGACGACCAACACATCGACATTCGCCGCCAGAGTTTTCAACGACTTCAGCTGTGTCGCGGGGATATCAACCTTCTTCTCAGACCGGTTGTAATAGGCAACTTCCATTCCGAACCCAAAATGGGCGCGTTGTGCAATCGCCTGTCCGATCCGGCCCATGCCAACGATCCCGAGACGTTTGCCCGATAGGTGCATCCCAAGCATCTGCGTTGGATGCCACCCTTCCCAATTGCCCGAGCGTACCAGCCGTTCCCCTTCGGCGGCACGGCGACAGGTCATAAGCATCAACATCAACGCAATATCCGCTGTCGCGTCCGTCACTGCACCCGGAGTGTTGGTCACGCGCACTGCGTTTTCAGCGGCCGATGCCACATCAATGTGATTATACCCAACGCCAAAATTAGCGAGTATCTGGCAGCGGTGCGGCCCACCCTGCAAAACCTGTTCGTTGTAGTTGTCCCCGAGCGTCGGAAGGATCCCGTCGTAGAGCGCCATCGAAGCGCGGCGTTCGGTTCGACTAAGTGGCGTGGTTTTGTCACGCACTTCTACGCGGAAATGCTTTTCAGCCTCTGCGATCACTGTGTCCGGCAAGGGGCGGGTGATAAATACTCGTTTCAATGCATGCGCCCTCCCAATGGCACGTCGGTGTCAGGTCCGATCAGTTTGATCTCTCCGGCTTCGTCGGGCAATCCAAGAACCAAGACCTCAGACATGAATTTACCGATCTGGCGGGGAGGAAAATTAACCACCGCCATAACCTGTTTTCCGGTCAAAGTTTCGGGCGTGTAATGCGCAGTCACCTGAGCCGAGGTTTTCTTCTCGCCAATTTCAGAGCCAAAGTCGATCCACATCTTGATCGCAGGCTTACGGGCTTCGGGATAGGGTTCCGCCCGAACAATGCGACCCACACGAATATCAACTTTGAGGAATTCGTCAAAAGTGATGTCAGCCATTGGACAGTTCCTTGGACCGGTCGGTCGCGGCTTTCACGGTTGCTTTCATCAAAGGTGGCAATCCGGTTGCGTCATCCATCAGAACCTCTAACCCCGCTTGGGTGGTTCCATTCGGGCTGGTCACATTGACCCGCAACTGCGACGGCGTTTCGTCCGCTTCTTCCGCCAACACACCCGCCCCAGCGACGGTCGCCTTGGCTAGTTGCATCGCCAATTCAGGCGACAGACCTTGCGCTTCGCCTGCAGCGGCCAGAGCCTCGATCATGTGGAATACATACGCTGGGCCTGAACCGCTGACACCGGTCACCGCATCCATCTGGCTTTCGTTATCAAGCCGGACAACCTGACCGATAGCCTGTAACAGCGCTTCGGCCTGATCCATTTGGGCCGCAGACGAATTTGCGTTGCCCACAATCGCCGTGATGCCCTTGCCCACAGCGGCAGGGGTGTTTGGCATCGCGCGGATAATCGGGGTCTGATCGCCCAGAATGCCTTCGTAATTTGCTATCGTCACGCCAGCAGCAACGGATACAAACAGCGTGTCGCCATTGCCCATCGCCCTTAGGACAGGCAGCGCATCCGCCATCATTTGGGGCTTCACTGCCACAAGCACAATCGCCGGAGAGCTAGGCAAATCTTCGTTTACATGAACGCCCTGCGACGTCACCCAAGCAGACGGATAAGGGTCTTTCACCCACACAGACGACGCGCTTAACCCGCCATCCAACCATCCGGCCAGCATGGCTGATCCCATCTTACCGCAGCCTAAAAGGACAAGTCCCCGCTCGCTGATCTGTTCGAATGACATGTAATTCCCCGCATTTAGACGCGGGAATTGTTACGCGTGTCCGTATGCCTCTGCAATGGCGACTTGCAGCGCTTCTTGAGGTGTCTTGTTGCCCCAGCCGACCAATTGGAACGCCGGATAATAGCGTTCAGCGGCCAGAACTGCCGCGTTGATCAAGGTGTTGATCTGATCGCCAGTCGCCGTGCCACCGCCGGCCAGAACCAAACCGTAGCGGAAAACCATCAGCTTTTGCTCTTCCCAATAGGTGAACGCGCCCGCCCAGCAGTGATCGTTCACGTCGTTCAGAGCTTCAAATAGCTCTCCCATACGTTCGCTTGGCGGATCCATTTCGTAGGTACACACAAGTTTCAAGGTTTCGTCGTAGTTCGACCACGCCAGCGTGACTGAATAGGACTTCCACTGCCCCTGAACGGCCATAGCAATCTGATCATCCGCGATACGGTCGAATTCCCAATCGTAATGCTCGGCGATATGCTCAACGATATCGATTGGATGAAGATCGTCTGAGTCCAGATACGTCTCGGACATTGCCATGGCGCCACCTCTCTTTCGCGTAGCGCTTGGGCCTGACAGCGCCCCAAGCGCTAGGTGCCTGCTCTAGAAACTGACGTTTGTCGCCATGCTTCTACTAGATATGGTGGGGGATACAGGGGCGACTTGTAAAGAAAAATGTTTGTGAATTGCAGATTTAGCTGTGGATATGTGCGGATATCAGCCGCGCGATTAAAACGTGTGATCCCAAAAGAAAAGGCGCAGGGCAGTCACGCCAAGCGCCTTGATCCATTGGGAAATGGGTGGAATTACTTTCCGGCGTTTTCCAACGCATCCAACCGCGCCTTTAGCGCTTCGTTTTCTTCCCGCGCTTTTTGCGCCATGGCGCGAACCGCGTCGAATTCTTCCCGCGTGACGAAATCACGATCCGCCAGCCAGCGGTCCATCATTGAACTCATGGCGGTCTCCGCCTCATCCTTGGCACCCTGTGCCACGCCCATCGCATTGGTCATCAACTGCGAGATATCGTCGAGAATTTTGTTGCGGGTTTGCATGGTGGCCTCCGGCGTTTCCTTGTGCACGTATATGGGGCTTATTGTGACAAGGCTCAAGGTTGACTTTCATCCTACCCCAGAGGCAGACAGACGCATGATCGATTTTCCAAACATCTCGCACGAGCTTTTTTCGATTTCCCTTTTCGGGATGGATTTCGCATTACGTTGGTATTCTCTGGCCTATCTCATCGGATTGGCAGGTGGTTGGTGGATTATCGTGCTGCTGACCCGTCGCCCTAACATGTGGCCCGGAAATGTTGCACCTATTGAGCCAGCCAAGGTCGAAGAACTACTTGGTTGGGTCGTGCTCGGAACGATCCTTGGTGGACGTTTGGGTTTCACGCTGTTTTATCAGCCTGCCTATTACCTATCTAACCCATTGGAAATATTAAAGGTTTGGCAGGGCGGCATGTCGTTCCATGGCGGCCTTTTGGGTGTCACCGTCGCGGGCATTTATTACTGCCGCAGAAACAAACTACCCATGCTGCAAGTCGCTGATGCGATGTCCTTTGTGATCCCCATCGGCCTGTTTCTTGGCCGCCTGTCGAACTTTATCAACGCCGAGCTTTGGGGCCGCCCAACCGATGCCCCGTGGGGAGTCGTCTTTCCCGGCGCAGCTGCGCAGGACTGCCCAAGCGTCATAGGCCCCTGCGCCCGCCATCCATCACAACTCTACGAAGCCGCGCTGGAAGGGCTGTTACTAGGCGTGATCATGCTGATCCTTGTCTTCGGCTTCAAAGCGCTGAAAAAGCCGGGACTGCTTACGGGCACGTTCGTGTCGGTCTACGCGATCAGCCGTTTTCTTGTGGAATTCGTCCGCCAACCCGATGCGCAGTTCGTATCCTTGGACAACCCCATCGGCTGGGCAATCCAGTTCGGGGACTATGGCCTGACGATGGGCCAAATCCTATCCCTCCCAATGCCGGCCGTTGGTCTGCTCCTCTTACTGAGGGCTAAGGCTTGACCCCGCTAAAGGACATCTTGATCCGGCGTATTCAGGCCGAAGGACCGATTTCGCTGGCTGACTATATGTCGACCTGCCTTTTGCACCCCGACCACGGATACTATGCCACCCGCGACCCGTTCGGCCAATCTGGTGACTTCATCACCGCCCCCGAAATAAGCCAGATGTTTGGCGAACTGGTTGGGCTGGCACTGGCCCAAAGCTGGATGGATCAGGGCAGCCCCGCATCCTTTACGCTTGCCGAACTAGGCCCCGGGCGCGGAACATTGATGGCGGATATCCTGCGCACAACACGGATCGTCCCCGGATTTAACGATGCGGCTCAGGTCATTCTTATCGAAGCCTCGGAAACCCTGCGCCAAAAACAAAGGGACACCCTGTCCGCCTACGATATCCGGTGGGCTGACGATATTTCGTCGATTCCGGATCAGCCTTTGTGGCTAGTTGCTAACGAATTCTTCGACGCCCTGCCTATTCGTCAATTCCAACGGGGCGAAACCAGTTGGCACGAACGCTTGGTTCACACCAACGACCAAGGGCTTGGCTTTGGTCTTGCCCATGAAACGGCCTATGCCGACCTTAGCCATCGCTTAGAAGACACTAAACTGGGCGATATCGTCGAAACCTGCCCCGCCGCCACGGGCATCATCCGATCAATCGGTGACAAGATCGAAGCCAACGGCGGCGCTGCGCTGATCTTTGACTATGGCGACTGGCGATCCCTTGGCGACACGTTCCAAGCGCTTAAGGCGCACGAACCCGTCGACCCGCTTGAAGCCCCCGGCGACGCTGACCTGACTGCGCATGTGGATTTCGAAGCTCTCGCCTTTGCCAGCCCGTCAGCCTATTCGCGCGTGACCCCACAGGGTGTCTTTCTAGAACGCCTAGGGATTGCCCAACGGGGACAGGCGCTTGCCGACAATCTCAGCGGGACACCGCTTCAAGATCACATTTCCGCATTTCGACGCTTGACCCACCCCGATGAAATGGGAACGCTGTTCAAAGTAATGGCTCTTTTTCCGAATGGGGCGAATCCTCCGCCCGGGGTTGGGGTATGACACTCGAAATTTTGACAAGCGACGTTTTGGATGGCGTCTATCACGGGTTTTTCACACGTCGCGGCGGCGCGTCGTCTGGCGTGTTTCACGGTTTGAATTGCGGGCTTAAGTCCAGCGATCAGGATCAAATGGTGCGCATCAACCGCGAACGCGTAGCCGACGCGATGAGCGTTCCAGTCAGCCATCTGTTGACCATTCGCCAAACCCATTCGCCCACCGTCATAACCGTTACCGATCCGGTCGACGCTGAAACCGAAGGCGATGCAATCGTTTCGAACCAACCTGATCTGGCGCTGGGCATTTTGACAGCTGACTGCCAGCCGGTGCTGTTTAGCGATCCAATCGCAGGCGTCATCGGCGCTGCGCATGCTGGTTGGCAAGGCGCGCGCGACGGGGTTTTGGAAAACACCCTAGTAGCGATGGAAGCGCTTGGCGCAGACCGCAAAAACATTAAAGCGGTTATCGGCCCAACAATTTCGCAAAAGAACTACGAAGTCGGTCCCGAATTCCACGCGACGTTCCACGATCAGGATACAGCCAACGACCGTTTCTTTTCCGAGGGCCCAAGCGGGCGGGCGCATTTTGATCTACCGGCCTATGGCCTGCACAAACTGGCCGCAGCCGGAGTTGGCGAAGCCGAATGGATTCACCAATGCACCTATGAAGACGAAAGCCGCTTCTATTCCTACCGCCGCGCGACCCATAAAAAGGAAGCAGACTACGGTAGATTGATCTCTGTAATTCGGCTTTGATTTCGGGGCGCTTCCCTAAAATTACTTCAAACTTTCCCTACTCATGATCCGTTTGCGCCCAGAATTAGCCCCAATCGGACGACAAATTGTTCCTCAACACAAAACAATCCGATGCCCAGGCATTGATTAGAAGGAACAAAGACATGACGATTAAGAAGCGCTGGATCGAAGCCGTCGTTGAAACGGCTGAAAAGATGGACAAGCCTATGCCTTGGACCCGTGGAGCGCGTCGTCAGGAAATGATCGCGAACCGCAAAAGCGAAGAACCTGCGAAACGCACCGCCTAATTTCCCGGCAAGTATATTGCATCCCCAACTGACAGCCGGGCCGCTTTTAGCGCCCGGCTGATTCGTTTTCCGATTCGACCCAAAGGCCACAAATCCGCCACATTGTACGGAAGTTTCAGCGACAATCCCCGCACCGACGGGGCATTGATTACCTCGCGTATGTAATAAAGACGCCGATTTGACAGGGCGTCCGCCAATCAGTCACAAAGAGTTGTAAATCAGTAAACGTCGTTGCCGTGGGGGCCGACGCATGTGACCGCAGGACGATGTCCATGTATACGCCCCTTTCAGCAGAGCGTCGCTCTGTACAAAAGTTCCCTCCGATCGCTCGTCGTAGTGATGTATCAAGGTCTGTAGGGCGACCGCATCCAGCACCTCTCATGCGCAAGTATGCGGCCGCCTGCCTTACCGAGGACGGTGGGATTTCTGAAATGGAACGTTTGGCCCCAGCGACCCCTGATTTCGAACAGGCCTTTTCAGCGTTTACCCATTCAACACAAATCTACGCGCCCGGCGGCCCTATTCAGGCGTCCGACCTATTGCCGGGTGACATGATCACCTGTGCTTCCGGCCAGCAAAGACGTGTCGTCTGGATTGGGTCGATGACCGGCGTGCCAACAATGGATCACCCCGAGCTACCGAATTTCAAGCTGATACGCATCGCGGCAGACACGTTTGGACTGGACCGCCCACTGGGTGATCTGACCCTTGCCCCATCTGCAGTTCTGTCCGTTGGATACGAAGACATCGCAGCTGGCGACCGCGCGGATGGCGACTCGATCTGTCAGCTGATGCCGCAAAGCAGTGTTCGAATGTTCCACGTCATGCTCGACCGGCCTGCGCATTTACTTGCTAATGGTCTTCCGGTCGCAAGCTACGTGCCAAATGGCCGATATGTTGAACAGATGGGTCCGAACAGAAAGGCGCTCTTCACGTCTTTCTTCGAAAACACGTCGTTTAATTTTTCTGAAGCTTAAGCCTCGCGGCTAAGACGATCTTCCAAAACATTGAACGGAACGCCGGGCTCGTCCTTGGCGTTTCGAATGACCAGAGACGTTTTCACGCTAATCACATTGTCAGCGGCGGTCAGCGCTTCTGTCAAAAATGTCTGGAACGTCGATAAATCCGGCGCCACGCATTTCAGGATGAAATCAACTTCGCCGTTCAACATATGACATTCGCGAACAAGCGGCCACTCGCGACACCGCGCTTCAAAGGCTGACAGATCAACTTCGGCCTGACTTTGCAGCCCCACCATCGCGAAAACCTGAACCTCAAATCCTAGCGCGCGGCTGTCCACATCCGCATGATATCCGCGGACCAATCCAGCGTCTTCCAAGGTGCGCACCCGACGCAAACAAGGCGGGGCAGAAATTCCGACACGCTTGGCCAGCTCAACATTCGTCATTCGACCGTCTGCCTGCAATTCAGCTAGGATTTTACGATCGATCGGGTCCAACCTGTGTGCGGCCATTATTGTCCTCGGATTTTTATAGTATTCAGAGCAAGCGCCCGAAACGCAATATTGTTGCGTTATTGCGCAATATCCTTATTGCATCAATCTCAAAGATACCAGACCTTTTGTGATCCCAATCAGGGGGGTTTACCTTGGTCAGCTAAGGCCTATATCGGTTAGAGCAACGGAATTCTGGGGGTCGTTATGGGCGAATCGAGACACACAAAAGTACTGATTATCGGGTCGGGACCTGCTGGCTATACAGCGGGCGTTTACGCTAGCCGTGCAATGCTTGAACCGATCCTTGTCCAGGGCATCGAACCTGGCGGCCAATTAACCACCACGACCGAAGTTGAAAACTGGCCGGGCCACACCGAAATCCAAGGCCCTGAGCTAATGATCCTGATGGAATCCCACGCCAAATCGATGGGCTGTGAAGTCATTGGCGATATTATCGTAGAGCTCGACACCAGCAAGCGCCCCTTTGTTGCCAAAGGCGACAGCGGAACGATTTACACCGCTGATGCAGTTATCCTTGCCACTGGCGCACGCGCCAAATGGCTGGGGCTGGAATCGGAAGAAGCCTACAAAGGCTTCGGCGTCTCGGCCTGTGCAACCTGCGACGGGTTCTTCTATCGCGGTCAGGAAATCGTTGTGATCGGCGGCGGTAACACCGCTGTGGAAGAAGCACTATTCCTAACCAACTTTGCGTCAAAAGTTACCCTGATCCATCGCCGCGACGAATTGCGATCAGAAAAAATCCTGCAAGACCGCCTGTTGAAGAACGAAAAAATCGAACCTCTCTGGTTTCACGAGTTGGAAGAGGTTTTTGGCGAAGACAATCCAAAGGGCGTCACCGCTGTCCGTGCCAAAAACGTCAAAACCGGCGAAATCACAGAAGTGCCGTGTAAAGGCGTTTTCGTCGCCATTGGCCACGCCCCTGCGACCGAACTGGTGAAGGACACGCTGGAACTGCACCATGGCGGCTATGTAAAGGTCAAACCGGGCAGTACCGAAACTTCGGTCCCGGGTATTTTTGCCGCTGGAGACCTGACCGACCACAAGTACCGTCAGGCTGTGACGTCTGCAGGCATGGGCTGCATGGCCGCGCTGGATGCCGAACGCTTCCTAGCCGAGCAAGAGTGATCGACGACCGTCACCTTCAACCACTAAGCGGCCTACACGTCTTCTGGGCAAAACTTCATGCAGCGGGTGAAACATCGCCCACATGGGTGATTGGTGACCAAATCAGATCCTCCGGCGCGTCTGGCATCCTAACCCTGTCGCGAAGCAGACCAGACTTAACGCATCTAACGCTATTTCAGTGGAACGAAGCGCTTGGCCCCATGGTTACGCGGTCGGGCGACCCAATCCGTCACTAGCCCAAAAATTGTTTCGGTTTTCGCACTAAATCGAAAATTTTAGCGCGATTGCACCCAATTTCGTCAAATTTCATCTTTATATCCCCGCCTATTACCGGATTTTTCTTTGCAGAGAGGTCCCAATATGAAATGCGTTCAGCAATGAACATACTTTGAGTCGACGAGCATGACTTCAACGCAACCAACACAGACGCTACCAAAAGACGATCAGCTATTTCGTCTTTTGCACCAGCTCGACACCACGCCGGACGCTTCACAGCGTGCGACGGCGGGTGCGTTGGGCGTTAGCCTTGGCCGTCTGAATGCACAGCTTCGCGCGACGACAGAAGCGGGCCTTGTAACCGTAGTAGATCGCGCCGGCCCCGATAAGAGACAGCGCTTCAAGTATGAACTCACCTCTCGCGGTGCGGCCGAAAAAATTCGACTGACGGACAGTTTTCTTGTCCGCAAGCTCGAAGAATACGACGCGCTTCACGCCGAATTAACCGGGACCACAAGTGGTCTACTTGCATTGAAAAAAAGGACTCCTTTGATGCTTTCAAATCTTGCACCAATTCCGGAACTATACGTTTCCTACGATTCCGCCCAAAAGCTTAAGGTCGAAGCCGCTGACCTGACCAGCTGGGATATGAAGCCCCGCCAGATCTGCGATCTGGAGCTGCTGATGAACGGCGGTTTTAACCCGCTAAAGGGCTTTCTAACCGAAGAAGACTATAATGGCGTCGTCGAAAACATGCGCACTACTGACGGCTCGCTTTGGCCGATCCCTATTACGCTGGACGTGAACGAAGACTTTGCCGCAAGCATTGAGCTTGGCCAAGACATCGCCCTGCGTGATCAGGAAGGCGTTATCCTTGCCATTATGACTGTTACGGACCGTTGGGAACCGAACAAATCGCTGGAAGCGGAAAAGGTTTTTGGCGCTGATGATATCGCGCACCCTGCCGTAAACTACCTGCACAACGAAGCTGGCAAGATCTACCTCGGCGGTCCGATCACCGGCATTCAGCAACCCGCTCACTATGATTTCAAAGCACGTCGCGACACGCCAAATGAACTGCGCGCCCTATTCCGCAAGCTTGGCTGGCGCAAAGTTGTGGCCTTCCAAACCCGCAACCCACTGCACCGTGCGCATCAGGAGCTAACCTTCCGCGCCGCGAAGGAAGCACAAGCCAACCTGCTGATCCATCCGGTTGTCGGCATGACCAAGCCGGGCGATGTCGATCACTTTACCCGCGTGCGCTGCTACGAAGCCGTTCTGGACAAGTACCCGAGCTCAACCACGTCGATGAGCCTTTTGAACCTTGCAATGCGCATGGCTGGCCCGCGCGAGGCTGTTTGGCACGGCATCATCCGCAAAAACCACGGCTGTACCCATATGATCATCGGCCGCGATCACGCTGGCCCCGGCAAAAACTCGGCTGGCGATGATTTTTACGGCCCATACGATGCCCAAGACCTGTTCCGCAGCCATCAAGAAGAAATCGGCATCGAGATGGTCGATTTTAAACATATGGTCTACGTACAGGAACGCGCACAGTACGAGCCCGCCGATGAAATCAAGGACAAAGACAACGTTACAGTCCTGAACATTTCCGGCACCGAACTACGCCGCCGACTTCGTGAAGGTCTCGACATTCCGGAGTGGTTCAGCTTCCCCGAAGTAGTCGAACAGCTTCGTCACCGCTACCCACCACGCGCGAATCAGGGTTTTACCGTGTTCTTCACGGGCTTGTCAGGGTCTGGCAAATCTACCATCGCTAATGCGCTATTGACCAAACTGATGGAAGCGGGTGGTCGGCCCGTCACTTTGCTTGATGGCGACATCGTGCGCAAAAACCTGTCGTCTGAACTTGGCTTCTCGAAAGAGCATCGCGATCTGAACATTCGACGCATTGGTTATGTTGCCTCGGAAATCACCAAAAACGGTGGTATCGCCATCTGTGCACCGATTGCGCCCTACACATCAACGCGCCGCGCAGTGCGTGAAGACATCGAAACCTACGGCGCCTTTGTTGAGGTCCACGTTGCGACATCTTTGGAAGAATGCGAACGCCGTGATCGCAAGGGGCTCTACAAGCTGGCTCGTGAAGGAAAGATCAAGGAGTTCACGGGCATTTCAGACCCCTATGAAGCACCAGAAGTGCCCGAGCTTCGCGTTGAAACCGAAAATGTCGACGTAGATATCTGTGCGCATCAGGTAATTCTGAAGCTTGAACAGTTGGGCCTGATCAAAAACTAAGGCCAAATCAGACCTAAACCTAAAACGAAAAAAGCCGGCGATATCCTCGCCGGCTTTTCTAATTCAGTATTGCGTTCAGCTTATGTGAGCAGCCTGATCTGACTGGGCCAAGATGATTGTTAGTGCATGATTGGCCTC